>JAEUUD010000080.1 GCA_016787625.1 Cyclobacteriaceae bacterium | reverse complement strand
CCGGTCTGCTGTGGCCAATGCCGAGCCGGAAGCCAAAGGGCACTACACAGTATATCTTCCGGCGTATGACGATCAGAAGCTGGTAGCGCTCTTCATGAAACTGCCTTCACTTCGATGGCATATTTTCTCAAAGCATGCCAGGCAGCCATACCACGTAGGAAAGATTTCTGTGTTTCCTGTCAATGCTGATACGTTTACTGAAAGCCTTGTGTCTTCTACGGGAGTAGTTTGCGGTGCTGGTTTTGAGACGCCTGCCGAAGCCTTATACCTGCGCAAGAAGCTGTTGATTGTTCCGATGAAGGGTCAGTATGAACAGAAATGCAATGCTGTGGCGTTGCGTAAGCTCGGTGTGTCAGTCATTAAGAAAATGAAAAAGAAGAACCTCAGTAAGGTAGAGAAATGGCTTGACAGCAAAAGACTTGTTGATGTTGACTACAAGCCGGTCGCCAGGAAGGCCGTGGAACGGCTCATGAAGAAGTATGGATCTGATGACTAGTCGTTCCGGTTTTCCAGCTGCTCAAGGATGGTGGACAAGTGATCGTAATCTTTGAGTCCGGGAGAGATTTCCTTCGTCCCCTTCAGGGCAATTCCGGCAACATCCGTAGGTATCTGAGCAACGTCATTCAAGATGACTAATCGTGGTATCGAAGGATCTGTAAGATCCATTTGCTCAACGCCGGCAATCTGAAACGCCGCCAGTCCAGGCTTTAACTGCACGCGACCTTTGTCAGGATGAATCTCCACAAGCCAGGGCGTTCCTGACGACTTTAGGTGAGTGGCAGTAGCCTGATCCACGTGTATGTAGTCAGGGAGATAAAGGGCTATCGTTGCATTGATGTCTGTGGCAGGTAATGTAATCAATTCGATGGCGCGCTTGGGTCCCGAAATCCATCCTACCATTTCCTGGTAAGCCTGAGGGCTTACATAATCAGGATGAGTCGGATCAACAACAAAGCCAATGATGTCGACGCCCATTCCGGCACAATATCGAGCATCACTCAGGTTGGTGATGCGGCTTACATAGACGACGGACCTTGGTTGCATGTCCAAATATTCAAAAGAAAAAATAACTTTGTAAAATTAGTTGCGTGTGTTGAGGGTGAATCGTGTCATTGTTCTGTTTCTGTTGTTTGCAGGCTGTCAAACCCAGGACACCCTGCTCAAGTCAACAGGTACTGAATATTTTCCCATGAAGGTTGGCCTATTCTGGGAATATGATGTCGTTGAAACAGTCATCAGCCAGGTCTCGGGACAGACAACAGAATTATATACCCTTCGTCACATTGTTACCGACTCACTGAGTTCCTCCGGAGAAAGAACATTCATCATCCAGCGGTCAAGGAGAGCTGATGCCAATTCGGCATGGTCAACACTGGACACGTGGTCAGTCCGGCTAAGTACCTTTCAAGCCATTATGCAGGAAGGCAATGTGCCATTTGTGCGGATGCAATTTCCGCTCAGCGAAGGAAAATCCTGGAATGGCAATTCACTGAACAACCTGACTGGAAGTGATGCCTGTGCCGACGGATCATTCCAATGTGACAACTACCAGGTTGTCTCCCTGGGCAAGGCCTTTCAGACAACAGGGCTTTCTTACAGCAATTCCGTGACGATCGTGGAAAACAACGAGGATGATCCCATTGTTATGCAGGATGTGAGAAAGTCCGTTTATGCCGCATCCGTTGGCCTGGTTTACAGGGAATTATCGCAACTGGAGTATTGCACCATTGGCGCATGCATTGGCCAAAAGGTCGTTGAGAACGGACTCGTGCAGAAGCAAACATTGACGGCGCATGGCACCTTATAGGCTGCTGATCATCCTTTGCTTCTTCACATCGGCAGTGTCTGCACAAACCAACCGGTACATGGTCTTCTTTGAGGATAAGGCAGGCACTCCTCATGTTGTCAGTCAGCCAGAAACTTTTCTTTCGGATCGCGCCATCACGCGAAGGGCTAAAGCGCTCAAGCAGGTGGACCAGGATGACCTGCCCGTAACTCCCGGCTATGTTACCCAGGTACGCGGCACCGGTGCTAAAGCCTTCTTCACAAGCCGATGGATGAACGGTGTGCTGGTTGAGGCAACTCCCGCGATGCTGGCATCAATCAACCTATTGCCCTTTGTCAAGTCCACAGAGTTTGTTGCGCCAAATGCACAACTGATTGGCGGCCGGAAGGGAACCAAAGGACTGACGACAAGCATTGCGGCTTCTGAAGAACAACTTCACCAGTTGGGGATCGATTCGATGCATGCCGATGGCTATCGGGGAGAAGGGGTGATGGTGGCTATATTGGATAGCGGATTTCCAGGCGTTGAAAGTACAGCACCTTTTCTTGCCGTCCGGTCAGGCAATCAGATTAAAATGGAGGTTGACTTCATCACCAACTCAGGTAACGTCTATCAATTCAATGATCATGGTACCAAGGTGTTTTCCATTATTGCCGCAGAGACAAGCACCTTCCAGGGAGCTGCTCCAAAGGCAGATTTTCTTCTATTCGTGACAGAGGATGTAGGATCAGAATACCGTATCGAGGAGTACAACTGGTTGTTTGCCGCCGAACGTGCTGACAGCGCCGGTGCGGACATCATCCAAACATCCGTTGGATACACGGATTTTGATGATCCATCGATGGACCATGTCATCGCGGATCTTGATGGAGAGACAGCGGTTATTTCCAGGGCAGCAGGATTTGCGCGTGATCGTGGCGTCGTGGTCGTTGCCAGTGCTGGCAACCTGGGCAATACAGCATGGAGATTTATTTCACCTCCGGCGGATGCTGATGGCATCATTACGGTGGGTGCGATCCAGTCTGACGGAACCAAGGCAAGCTTTAGTTCTGTCGGTCCGACTGCCGATGGCAGAATCAAGCCCGACGTTGTGGCTCCAGGTGTTGGCGTGAGCGTCATTAGCGCTTCCGGGTCGGTTGCGTTTGCCAATGGTACCTCTGTCGCTGCTCCTTTGGTGACAAGTCTTGCCGCTGGCCTTGTCCAGGCGTTTCCAAACGTTGTTCCTTCAGCGCTTGTCAACATGATTCGTCAATCAGCAACAAATGCTTCTACTTCAAACAATGACATTGGATACGGAGTGCCGAGTTATCAGGCCGTCAGAAACTTCATAAACAGATCACCTTTTGCTGTATATGCATATCCCAACCCGGTAGCCAACACCCTTTGGTTCTCCATCAATCCGGCGCCCGATGAGATGGTTTCATTGACCATCTATAATATGCAGGGTAAAGAGATGGTTTCCACCAGCCTGTTCATGTCCTGGTCAAACAACCCGGTGGCCATCGATGTAGCAGGACTGGCAAGCGGACTTTACATCGTAAGGACAGTAACCTCTGCAGGAATCCATTCGGAACGCTTTATCAAGCTTTAAAAGTGCTATTTTTGAAGCGAAAATCATGAAATCAATCGTAGCTCCATCGATCCTGGCCTCGGATTTCGCTAACCTCCAGCGGGAGATTACGATGATCAACGAGAGCGAAGCAGACTGGATTCACATCGACATCATGGATGGTGTGTTTGTTCCCAATTTGTCGATGGGTGTGCCTGTGGTTGAGGCGGTAAAGCGTCATGCGAAGAAGCCCATGGACGTACACCTGATGATTGTGAATCCTGAACGATACGTTGAAGCATTTCATAAGGCTGGCGCCAGTACCATCTCAGTGCACGTGGAGGCTTGCCCGCACCTGCACAGGAATGTTCAGCAAATCAGGCAACTGGGCATCCAGGCTGGTGTAGCACTCAATCCTCATACGCGAATCGATGCGTTGGAGAATGTCATCGCAGAAATTGACCTGGTATGTGTCATGTCCGTCAATCCTGGGTTTGGTGGTCAGAAATTTATTGAGCAAACCTATCAGAAGGTGAGGGACTTGAAGAAGCTGATAACAACGACCGGTTCAAAAGCGCTTATTGAGATCGACGGTGGTGTTAACCTTGACAATGCAAAGCCTTTGCTTGAAGCTGGCGCTGATGTGCTGGTGGCAGGAAACTTTGTTTTTTCGTCCGTGGATCCCAAGGGTGTCATCCGAAAACTGAAGGCCATCTAAACCATAGACGGCTGGCAGGGAATTTGCATTGTGATGAATAAACCGATGATTGTCCGCATCCTTTTTCTCGCACTTTTTCTGATGTCGTGTTCCCGCTCGGTAACCCGTCTTGACCCGGGGCAACAGGTTGATCTTAGCGGCCGTTGGAATGACACTGACTCCCGGCAAGTGGCTACCTCGATGATCAACAACCTTCTTGCGAGTGAGAAGTTCAAAGAATATGCAACCCAGCTTGGAAAGAAGCCGGCCATTATTGTTGGACTCGTCCGCAATAAAACCAGTGAGCATATTGATACAGACAACTACGTGAAGAAGATTGAGTTGGCGATCTTTAACTCGGGGCTTGCGGACGTCGTGGAATCCGGTGACTTCAGGGACAAGCTTAGGGTGGAGCGTGTGCAGCAGCGCGACTATGCAAAATCATCTACCGTGGCCCAGTGGGGACTTGAATTGGGCGCCAACCTGATGCTGTTCGGCGAGATGACTTCGGAAACGGATGTGTACCAAAAGCAGCGTGTTGTCAATTATGTGACTACATTATTTCTTACCGACATGGAGACCAGCAAGCGTGTTTGGTACGGTCAGGAGGAGATCAAGAAGTACGTCAAGAACTGAGTGTTCGGTGCATGAAGCCTATCGGTTTTCGTTCAGGGATCAGCACGACAGCCTTGGTCATTTTCCTGGGCGGCTGTGCAACGTACTATCAATCCAATAGCGAATTCAACAATGTCTTTGAACGCGGTGACCTGAACAAGGCGCTAAAGACACTTCGTGAGAAACCATCAGAGGGTGCAGGCAAAAAACAGTTTCTATACTTTGCCAACAACGGGTTAATACTTTCCCTGCTGGGCAAATATGCCGAGAGCAACCAGTATCTTGAAAAGGCTTATACGTTTGGTGAAGACTACCGCATCAACTATGCCAACGAAGTCGCCTCGTATTTGACCAACCCCAATTTTACCGTGTACAGAGGTGAAGACCATGAGCACCTCATGCTGTTGTACTACAAGGCCATCAATTTCCTCAAGATGAAGAAAACGGATGAAGCCCTTGTCGAATGCCGCCGGCTCAACATCAGACTTCAACAGCTCAGCGATCGATATGACTCTCCCGAAAAATACCGGAGGGATGCATTCGTTCATACCTTAATGGGAATCATCTATGAGACAGACCTGGACTACAACAATGCCTTTATAGCCTATCGCAATGCATTGGATGTTTATGATTCCGATTATGCGAGGTTGTTCAGCATCACCGCTCCACCTCAATTAAAGCAGGACCTCCTTCGTTCAGCCAAGCTGAGTGGCTTCGATGATGAATTTGAAGACTACAAATTGAAACTGGACATGCCCAATTACGAACCTGATGTAAGCAGAACAGGTGGTGAGCTGATATTCTTCTGGCACAACGGACTAAGCCCTGTGAAGACTGAGTGGTCATTGAATTTCGTCATATCCAGCCATTCCGGGCAAATTGTCTTCACCAATGCCGACATGGGCATGCGATACGCTTTTGCAACCTCCGATTATTCAAGCAAAGAAGTGAGGGCACTGACGGATATGGAGATCTATCGACTGACTTTCCCAAAGTACGTTGAAAGACCGCCTTATTTCTCCAGCGCTCAGCTTTCGCTGGGTACGGAGATCTATCCGGTACAACTGCTGGAAGATGTGAACAAGGTGGCCTTCAAGTGTCTTGATGAAAGGATGAACCTCGAGTTGAGCAAGGCGCTTATCCGGGTTGCTATCAAGAAGGCGACTGAGCATCAATTCAGAAAGGATGACAAACGCCTTGGGGCGATCATTGGTATGATGAATGCCATTACAGAAAGAGCAGACACAAGGAACTGGCAGACACTTCCTCACAGTATTTACTATACAAGAATTCCCCTAAGGGAAGGAGCCAATGAAGTGACTTTGCAGACAACGGATTACCAGGGCCGCAAGCAGGATCACACCTTCACATACGAAGTGAAGAAAGGAGAGACCCACTTCCATACGTTCACCAGTCTCGAGTCATTGATGCCTTCATCAGGATATTATTAAGCCAGGTAAACTTTATACCTTTATCAATTGGCAAGTTCTCATGGGCGCTAACTTCAGACGACATCAACCCCTGGCAGGTACCTTGGTGGTCCTGATGTTGCTGGCTTGGTCGCCGCTCAGCGCCCAGCAAGACTCAACCCTCGTCAAGCAAAAGGTAGCTGCAGACACCCTGGTGCAGGAGAATCCTACAGAACCACTCAAGACTGAAGAGGTCAAGGAACAGGACAAAGCCGACTTTCCCCTCGATAATTTTTACGCCGAAATCAAGAAGCGTCCATTGTCCATTCTTCGGAATTTCAGGTTCAGTCTCAGCACGGGATACGGCAATACATTTTTTAGTCATGAGATTTCCGGATATGGCGTGTACCAGGATCCTGCACTGGGCCCGTCAATATTTCCGGGAACAGCAACGGGATCCAGATATTCCAACTGGGTCAATGAGCGCATGCTCGTCACGAGCGCTGTGGATCCAGCTGGGTTCCTCGTTAATTCAGATACCACCAAACTTGGGTTTCGCGGTAATGCCATGAACATACCCCTCAAGGCCACGATACATTTTGAAATAAAAAACAAATACAGGATCGGGCTTGGGTATTCTTACGAATACATGAGTATCGGAGCCCTGTCACCCATTTCATACAGCGACCAAATAGGGTCGATGAATCCATCAAACCCGTCAGGATTCATGAGCAAGTACTTCGGGATGTTGGGATACTCATTCTACAGGACCGGAAACTATTTGTTTACAGGCGACATTCAGGTCGGGGGATTCTCCCCAGGCAGTAACTTCGACGGCTCCATCAAGACAAGCATTAACATCAACGGAGGAGTGACCATTGAACGGGAACTCTCCGAGTATCTCCGGCTGTTTGTGCGGCCTTCGTACGAGATAAAAAGCTATGAGCTTGACCTTCCGGAAGGCGGGGGCTCGATAAAACACCAGATGAATGCCTTGTACATCAATGTGGGCATCACATACAGAATTCCTGACTTGCCCAAGTGCTACAACAAAGATTGTCGGATCCAGATCAACCACGCACATGGCAATATGGAATACCGCAGCCGGGTGCACCCGATTTATAAAAAGCAGAACCCAAACTACGGCGAAAACCACCCCGATCTGATCAAGTACAAGGGCAAAAACAAGAAGAAACTCAACCCATATTGATGCAGGGTTAAATCTGCCTTCTTGCGGTCATTTTCCATGATTTTAAACCATTGTCAGGGATGCTCATTCGGGTCTTTTCCCTATCTTTGGCCTTCCATTTTATTGTTGAGTATCAGACCCTAAACCAGTGGCAGAAGAGATCAGCGGCCTACCTCCGAGGCAGAACATCGTTCCGATCAGTATTGAGGATGAAATGAGGGGTGCCTACATCGATTATTCGATGTCGGTGATCGTTTCAAGAGCCCTTCCTGATGTCCGCGATGGCCTGAAACCTGTCCATCGCCGCGTCCTTTTCGGGATGCAGGAACTCGGCGTCAACTACAATAAATCTTACAAGAAGTCTGCCCGTATCGTGGGAGAGGTACTCGGTAAGTACCATCCGCATGGCGACTCATCAGTCTATGACACCATGGTTCGCATGGCACAAGACTGGTCCCTTCGTTATACCCTTGTCGATGGCCAGGGCAATTTCGGATCAATCGACGGAGACTTCCCGGCGGCCATGCGCTATACCGAAGCAAGGCTTCGGCGGATGGCCGAAGAACTGCTCTCCGATATCAACAAGGATACTGTTGACTTCCAGCCAAACTTTGATGACTCATTAACGGAACCTACCGTACTCCCTTCCAAAATTCCCAACCTCCTTGTCAACGGATCGTCGGGTATCGCTGTAGGGATGGCCACCAACATGGCACCGCATAACCTCAGCGAAGTGGTTGACGGGATCATCGCATATATCGACAACAGGGATATTACCATCCCCGAACTGATGAAATTCGTTACCGCCCCGGACTTTCCGACGGGGGGTATCATCTTTGGACTATCAGGTGTTCAGGAATCTTACCTCACAGGCAGGGGCAGGGTAGTCGTCAGGGCCAAAGCCGAGATTATCACCAGCGCAGGTGGAAAAGATCAGATCATTGTCACCGAGGTTCCTTACCAGGTGAACAAGGCCCAGATGATCGAGAAGACCGCCGCCCTTATCAACGAAAAGAAAATTGAAGGTATTTCAGACATCCGGGACGAAAGCGACCGTGATGGCTATCGGGTTGTTTATGACCTGAAGCGTGATGCGATACCTAACATCGTCTTAAACAATCTGTTTAAGTATACGCAGTTACAATCCTCATTTGGGGTAAATAATGTGGCCCTGGTAAAAGGAAGACCACAGACCCTCAACCTGAAGGATTTGATCGTACACTTTGTGGAGCACCGCCATGAGGTGGTGGTTCGGAGGACGAAGTTTGAGCTCGCAGAAGCAGAGAAGCGTGCCCACATCCTGGAGGGGTATCTCATTGCCCTTGACCATCTCGACGAGGTGATCGCCTTGATACGCAACTCCAAGGACCCGGACGTTGCGAAGGTCGGTTTGATGAATACGTTCAAGCTATCCGAATTGCAGGCCAAGGCGATTCTGGAGATGCGCTTGCAACGGTTGACAGGCCTGGAGCGCGAGAAGATTCAACAAGAGTACAAGGAAGTAATGGCCCTTATCGGAGAGTTGAAAGAAATTCTTGCCAATGAAGGCGCACGGATGGGCATCATCAAGTCTGAGTTGCTTGAAATGAAGGAGCGTTATGGCGACAAGCGAAGGACTGAAGTGGTTGCCAGCGACGAAGACATTACTGTTGAAGACATGATCCCCAATGAGGAGATGGTGATTACCATTTCTAACCAGGGATATGTCAAACGCACATCGCTTTCGGAGTACAGAACGCAGGGCAGGGGTGGTATTGGTTCGAAGGGCGTTACAACGAAGGAGGATGATTTTACTGAGCACTTGTTTATCGCTCATGCGCACAATTACCTGCTGATCTTCACAGCGCATGGCAAGGTATTCTGGAAAAAGGCGTATGAGATCCCTGAGGGCACCAAAGCCTCCAAGGGAAGAGCGATTCAAAACCTGCTCAATATCGAGCCGACAGATTCCGTACGGGCAGTGCTTAACATCAAGAGCATTGATGATGCAGCCTACGTAAATGAGAATTTTGTCATCCTTTGTACAGAAAAAGGCACCATCAAGAAAACATCTCTGGAAGCATACTCCCGTCCAAGGGCCAACGGAATTACGGCCATCACCGTGCATGAAGGTGACAGGCTGCTCAACGTTGCGCTAACGAATGGGAAGAACCACATTGTCATAGCCAAGAGCAGCGGAAAAGTAGTTCACTTCAATGAGTCGGATGTGCGCCCTATGGGCAGAACAGCGGCTGGCGTCCGTGGTATCACACTGGAAGGAGCAAAGGACAAGGTGGTGGGTATGGTGTGCATTACCCATGACGATGCCAATCTCCTTGTTGTATCAGAGAAAGGTTATGGAAAGCGTTCGTTGATTGATGATTACAGAATCACACGTCGTGGGGGAAAAGGGGTAAAAACAATCAACATCACTGAAAAAACTGGCAAGCTTGTTGCAATCAAGGAAGTTGGAGACAATGATGATTTAATGATTATCAATCGTTCAGGCATCAGCATCAGGATACGCGTGGAAGAGCTCCGTGTGATGGGGCGCGCCACGCAGGGTGTTCGCGTGATCCGTCTTAATGAAGACGATGCGATATCCTCGGTAGAGAAGATCCAGAAAATTGATGATGTTGAAACGAAAGAATAAAAGAGAACCTAAACCAAATCTATAAATAAGACGACGATGAAAAAGACCCTAGTCACATTGCTTGCGATCGTACCTTGCCTGGCATTTGCCCAGGTAAAGCCAAGCATTTCGAAAGCTGAAAAGGCGCTGAGAGAAGGAAAGCTTGACGAAGCCAAGTCCATTATCGATGCTACTGTAGGCAGCCAGGAATTTATGGTTGACAAGAAAGGTCAGCCGACCAAGAACGCGGCCAAGGCCTGGTATCTGAAAGGACTGGTTTACTTTTCGATTGATACAACCAAGTTGACCCAGTGGAAGAGTTTGTCTGCGGATCCTTTTTCTGAAGGAAAAGATGCTTTTGAAAAGGCTTATGCCATTGACAGCAAATCACCCAATTTCTTCAACGACAATACCGGCTTGCCATTGCTGAATGTCAATGTGAACAACATTTTGGGGTATAACTATTACAACAAGGCCATTGTGAATTACAATGACAAGGGTGATGCGAAGGCCACCTTTGCCTACGCAGAAAAGACGCTTTATTTTATCCCGAAGGATACATCTATTTTGCTCTATGCAGGCGGTGTTTTTGCTCCGTCAGCCGGCGAAACGGATAAAGGCCTTGATATGCTGAGGCGTTACCTTGAGGCCGGTGGCAACCTTCCTGAGGTTTATACCATGATGGCCAACATCCAGCATGAACAAAAGAAGGACAACGCAGCAGCGCTGAAAATCCTTGCTGAAGGCAAAGCCAAGTTCCCGAACTACCGCGATATCCGCCTCATTGAATTGAATATTTACCTCGCAGATAAGAAGTACGATGTTGCCAAGACGATGGTGGAGAAAGAACTGCAGGAGAACCCTACCAGCGCTGACAACTATTTTCTCTACGGTCAGTTGAACCGTGAACTCGGTGACATGGAGAAAGCGAAGGCCGCCTTCAAGAAAGTGGTCGAACTGGATCCCAAGCATTTTGATGCTTCAGCAGAGCTTGCCAACCTCTACTGGGCGGATGCCAAGAAATTCAAGGACGAAATGGGCAAATTGGGTAATACCAAGGCAGATCTTGAAAAGGCAAAAGCGATCGACGTGAAGTATGTTGAAGCATTGAAAACATATATCCCGTATATCGAGGCTTGCGAGAAACTTTCGCCTGATGATGTGACCGTGCTGTACTCCTTGCTTAACGTGTACGGTGACCTTGATGACCAGCCCAAAATTGCCAAGGTCAAGAAAAAGCTCAAGGCGCTTGGTGAGGATGTGAATTGATCATCACAATATATTGAATCAAATAGCCGGATCGTCCGGCTATTTGTATTTTTAGCCATGCTGTCATTCCCGGATATTCCTTCTCGCAGTGACCTCTTCAGGGATGTGAAGATTGTCGGGATCAGACATGAGACAGATGATGTTCGCACATTCATCATTCAACCTGTTGAAGGTCACCTTGCATATAAGGCGGGACAGTTTCTCACATTTGTCATCGCCACTCCGTCTGGTTTGACGAGAAGGAGCTACTCGTTTTCATCGACCCCGGGCGTCGATGCTGAATGGGCCGTGACCATCAAGCGGATTCCTAATGGACTCTTCTCCAGGCCGCTCTTTGAACGCGCTGAAGTGGGTGATCGACTGACCGTTGTAGGTGAACCTTCCGGATTTTTCGTCCTGCCTGACTCATTGGATCAAGTGGACCAGCTGATCTTCCTGGCAGCAGGCAGCGGGATTACGCCGGTGTATTCCATGTTGAAAGCATACGTAAATAGCGCTGCAACATCGCGGGCGTTGCTCATCTACAGCAATAGCCATCCGAACAAGACCATTTTTCGCAAAGAGCTCGAAGAGCTTGCAGACCAGAGCAAGGGCCGCTTGACCATTGAGTGGCTTTTTAGCAACCATCATGATTTATGGAAGGCCAGGTTGAACAAGCTGAATCTTGATGATCTGCTGTCGAAGCATGGAAGAGGCGTCTCTCCTCAAAGGAAACTCGTGTACCTGTGCGGACCTTTTGACTACATGCGGATGGCCGCCATCGTGCTTCAGTCATCCGGGATTCCGGCAGACAACATCAGGCGTGAGATATTTACTCCAGAGGCTCCCGTCAGCCCGGAACGTCCATCAGATACAAATCCACACCGGGTTATCCTGTTTCAAAAAACTCACCGGTATGAAATGGTCGTTCAATTTCCTGATTCCATTCTTGCCGTAGCAAAGAAAAAAGGAATTGAACTGCCGTACAGCTGCGAGGCCGGTCGGTGTGGCAGCTGCGTGGCATCGTGTACCAAGGGAAAAATCTGGATGCGTTTCAACGAAGTCTTGACCGATCAGGAAGTGGAGAAGGGGAGGGTGCTCATCTGTCATGGATTTCCCGTCGGAGGC
>JAEUUD010000007.1 GCA_016787625.1 Cyclobacteriaceae bacterium | reverse complement strand
ACGTTCAAAAATGGTGTCGCATTGTTGAAACCCAGCGAAATCAATATCGCCTATGATGCGGGACTTTCTATTGGGGGTCAGACCGACGGTGTTACTTTCATACCGCCAGTCCGCCGAAGGATCAACGCCCAGGATGAAGATGCTGATGGGACATTGTTATCGCCGATTGCCGATGGAGATTCCATCCAGGTGCAGATACACTCGATAACAACGGCCGCATTTACCTATCTCAATCAAGTGCAGATTCAAACAGACAGGCCTGGCGGATTTCAGGAACTGTTCTCTACACCTCTGGCTAACGTGTCCACAAACCTTGTCAACACAAATCCATCCGGAAGTAAGGTCCTCGGTTTTTTCAATGTGTCTGCGGTAGCGACGGCAGGCAAACGCTATACGGAGTAGTACCTCGCGTGCATCGTGTGATTTTTTCTTTCCGGATTTTTATTTCGCTTTCGATGGTGTAGTTTTCATATTGAAAATGCTCTTCATGCGCCGGGTTGGATGGTTGGTCTTCTTTTGTCTGACAACAGCTTATGCATATAGTCAGACATCCACCGTCCTGGAAACCAACGCTCCCGGAGTCAAGTGGCATCAAATTAACACCCCAAATTTCCGACTTCTTTACCCGGAAGGCTTTGAGGTTCAGGCCCAACGAATGGCCAATACGCTGGAGACAATCCGCACCCCTGAATCCAAAACAATGGGGACATTACCCAAAAAGATTTCTGTTATTCTTCAAAACCAGTCCTCTTTCTCCAATGGTTTTGTCACCATGGCGCCAAGGCGATCGGAATTTTATACAATGCCAGCGCAGAATTATAACTTCATCGGTACCAACGACTGGATGAACAACCTGGCAGTCCATGAGTACCGCCACATGGTTCAGTTCCAGCGAAGCATCACAGGTTTTAACAAGGCATTCTATTACTTGTTCGGTCAACAGGCAACGGCAGGTTTTGCATTTGCTGCCGCACCGCAGTGGTTTTGGGAAGGTGATGCCGTAGCCACGGAGACTGCCTTCACCCAAAGTGGAAGAGGTCGTATACCCAATTTCGATATTCTCTTCAGAACGAATGCTATGGAGGGAAGAACATTCAACTACCACAAGCAATACCTTCGGTCATACAAACACAATATCCCGGACCACTATGTGCTGGGTTACAACATGGTGGCGCATCTGCGCAGAAAAACCAATGATCCGGAGATTTGGGAGAAGGTTGTGGGCCGTTCATGGAGTGCACCATTTATCCCCTTCGCTTTTTCAAACGCCTTGAAAAAGGAAACCGGGATGTATGTAACCGATGTTTACCGCGACATGGCCAAACAGCGCCAGGAGGACTACCAAAAAGCCATCGAAGGTCTTGTGTTTACACCCTTCGACCGGTTGACTAAAAGGAAGTCGTCAGCTTACACCGATTACATGTTCCCGCAGGTGCTGGAGAATGGAAACATTGTCGCGGTTAAATCAGGTATTGGAGATATCGATCAGCTTGTCGTGCTCTCACGTGATGGTAAGGAGGAGAAGAAGTACGTGCAAGGCATCGTGAATGAGGCCGGCATGCTTTCGGCAACGAACATGCGGGTCGTGTGGAATGAGTACCGATTGGATCCAAGGTGGCTTGTGCACAACTACAGCATGGTGAAGGGATATGACTTCGGAACGCGCAAGGCCACCATCGTCTCCAATCACACGCGGTATAGTGCAGCGGCTCTTTCGCCGGACGGCTATCGTGTTGCGACCATCGAGACGACCACCGACTATTCCATCCGGTTGGTGATCCTCGACTACTTCTCCGGGCGTGTTCTTCAGACACTACCCAATGCAGGGAACGACCTTTTGGCCATGCCTCACTGGACCTCAGACGGCAACGGGGTGGTGATGCTCAGTACCAACAAGGATGGAAAAACAATGATTGAAGTTCAGTTGTCTTCGGGTTTGCAGCGTGAGTTGCTTCCCAGGTCAATGGAGAACATTGGCTACCCGGTTCCTTTCATGAAATACGTTTTCTTCAATTCACCTGAAGGAGGCATCGACAATATTCACGTTATCAACCTTGCAACGGGAAAGCGCTCACAGGTGACGACGAGCCGGTATGGTGCTTACAACCCCTGCATTTCCAGGGATGGCACTTTGATTTTTTATAATGACCAGACACGTGATGGGATAGATGTTGTAAGCATGCCGTTTGATAGTGCATCATGGAAACCATTCGTTCCGGCCGTATCGGCACCCAACCTGAATTTTCAACACCTCGTTGAGCAAGAGGGGAACAGTCAGGTATTGAGCCAGGTGCCGTCAACAATCTATGAGACAAAACGGTACCGGAGAGCTTCGGGTATGATCAATCCGCACAGTTGGGGACCCTACCTGGTCAACTCACTTACGCAGGTGAACATTGGTATTACCTCACAGGATATTCTCAGCACGACGCGCATCAACGTAGGATACACCTATGACCTCAATGAGCGAACAGGGCAATGGGGTGCCGGGATCAGCTACCAGGGTTTTTTCCCCATCCTTGATTTTCGTGCAACAAAATCCGACCGCTCGGTCAACGAAGGCTTGATCGATTATGACAAGGTGGTTGGTACAGACACGACAGCAACGGTGGATACCCTGAATTTTTCATGGTCGGAAAAGACCCTGGAAGCCGGTATCAGAATCCCTTTGTTGCTCACGCGATCAAAGTATCTGAGCAGTCTTGACATTGCCAACAATGTTGGCTTCAGTTGGGTTTCTGATTTCAAGAACAGCGTAGATGGTGGCGGCAGGGTTTTTCCTGCCAACTACCCTCAGTATTTTTTCAGGACGTATCAGGATAACGGCCTGTTGAAGTACAATCACTTCAGCATGTCAGCGTATCATTTGCTCAAGCGAAGCCGTCGCGACATTAACAGCAAGTGGGGACAAACGATATTCATCGACTATTTCAATACGCCATATGGAGGAGATTTTTCCGGTGGGCAGTTTTCCGTGCTGGCAACCTTGTACCTTCCGGGACTCTTCAAGCATCACTCATTGTGGACATACTGGGCTTATCAGAATAGTCAGATTTACCAAGCCTATGCTGACGGAAGGGGACTTGACAATTATTTGTTCAGGAATCAGATACCCCTTCCACGCGGCCAGAGTGTTTCCAGGTTCGAGGATTTTTATACGTTGGCCACCAATTACACCTTTCCAGTATGGTATCCGGATATCGCTGTCGGGCCTTTAGTGAATATCCAGCGAATCCGGGCCAACGGATTCTTCGACTATGGTTTTGGTCAGAGCGTGTTTCCGACGGCGGCTTTCAGTCAGACCTACACCTCAGTTGGTGGAGAGTTGAAGCTGGACATCAATGTGATGCGATTTCTCCCTCAATTCAATGTGGGTGTGCGCTACAGCTATGGTATTACTCCTTCGGCCACCCTGTTTGAAATCCTCATCGGGGCCTTCAACTTCTAGCTTTGGAAAGTGCTATTCGGCGCTTGAAAATCCCTCTATTACGTC
This sequence comes from Cyclobacteriaceae bacterium, assembly GCA_016787625.1. Lineage (GTDB taxonomy): Bacteria > Bacteroidota > Bacteroidia > Cytophagales > Cyclobacteriaceae > ELB16-189. Next base: position 37,709 of record JAEUUD010000007.1, on the reverse strand, counting down.
TATTTTTGAGTTCATTCTGATCCAAAACAGCAAAAACCAATGGCCGAGATAGTCCGGATGCCGAAGATGAGTGATACGATGAGCGAGGGCGTCATCGCCAAGTGGCATAAGAAGGTTGGGGACTCCGTAAAGTCAGGAGAATTGATGGCCGAAATCGAGACCGACAAAGCCACCATGGACTATGAGTCTTTCAATACAGGTACTGTTCTGTATCTCGGTGCACAGCAAGGGCAGGCAGTAAAGATCAACGACGTGCTGGCCATCATCGGTAAGCCTGGTGAGGATTTCAGTGCGTTGTTATCTGGTGGCGGTACTCAACCAGCAAAGGCTGAGGCTGTGAAAGCTCCTTCACCACCAGCGCCGTCCACAGCAACTGCTCCGGCCATTGATACCAGCGGCATCAAGGCAGAAATAGTTCCGATGCCTAAGATGAGTGACACGATGAGTGAAGGTGTCATCGCCAAGTGGCATAAGAAAGTAGGTGATCCTGTGAAATCAGGTGAGCTCCTCGCCGAAGTAGAGACGGACAAGGCAACGATGGAGTACGAGTCGTACAACACAGGAACCTTGTTGTATGTTGGAGCCAAGGAGAAGGAAGCTGTAGCCATCAATGGTGTACTCGCTATTATCGGAGATAAGAACGCTGACTGGCAAACACTGCTCAAGGCATTCCAGGCAAAAGGAAGTTCAGTGCCGGCCTCTGCTGCCGCACCTGCAGCTCCTGAAAACAGCGCTCCGGTCGCAGCACCTGAAAGACCAGCGCAAGAGTCAACTTCCAACGGCCGGGTAAAGGCGTCACCGCTCGCGAAGAAAATGGCAAAGGACATGGGGTATGACATCAGTCGTATCGCAGGATCGGGCGATCACGGACGGGTGACGCGCAAAGATATTGAGAACTACAAGCCAGGGTCTGCTCCTGCACCTGGTAAGGCAGCTGCACCGATCGTGCTGCCGCAGGTTGTGGGCAAGGAGAGCTTTGAGGAAATACCGGTTTCGCAAATGCGGAAGACGATTGCCAAGCGCCTTGCGGAAAGCAAGTTTACCGCACCGCACTTCTACCTCACCATGGAAATCAACATGGATAAGGCTGTGGAGGCCAGGAAGAGCATGAACGAAGTATCACCGGTAAAGATCTCCTTCAATGACATGGTGATCAAGGCTGTTGCTGCGGCACTAAGGCAAAACCCGGACGTGAACGTCAGCTGGCTTGGCGACAAGATTCGCAGGAATCACCACATCCATATCGGAGTCGCGGTAGCAGTAAAAGATGGCCTATTGGTTCCGGTGGTCAGGTTTGCTGACAACAAGTCTCTTTCACATATCGCCACGGAAGTGAAAGACCTGGCTCAAAAAGCACACGATAAAAAGCTACAGCCGAGCGATTGGGAGGGAAGTACCTTCACCATCTCCAATCTCGGTATGTTCGGTATAGAAGAATTCACGGCTATTATTAATCCTCCTGACGCATGTATCCTAGCCGTAGGCGGCATCAAGGAAACACCGATTGTCAAGGATGGCGCCATCGTTCCGGGCAACGTGATGAAGGTCACGATGTCCTGTGATCACCGTGCTGTAGACGGTGCTGTCGGATCAGGTTTCCTGAAGACCTTGAAGGGACTTCTCGAAGACCCCGTCAGAATCCTTATTTAATGACTCCTGACTCCTGACTTCTGACTTCTGACTCCTGACTCCTGACTCCTGACTCCTGACTATGACTCCCATTCACGCGACCACGATCCTTGCTGTTCAGCATAATGGTCAGGTGGCCATCGGCGGCGATGGACAGGCCACGCTGGGAAACACAATTGCCAAGAGCAACGTAAGAAAAATAAGAAAGCTCCAGGATGGAAAGGTACTTGTGGGCTTTGCTGGCTCTACAGCAGATGCATTCACTTTGCTGGATCGATTTGATGAAAAATTGAACGCTTACAGCGGCAATATGAAACGTGCTGCCATTGAGCTGGCAAAGGACTGGCGTATGGACAGGTTTCTCCGCAGACTGGAGGCCATGCTCATCACGGTCAATAAGGATGAATTGCTTATGCTCTCAGGCACCGGGGATGTGATAGAACCTGATCACCAGGTGGCGGCTATTGGCTCAGGTGCCATGTATGCGCAGTCAGCAGCACTTGCTTTGAAGAAACATGCTCCACACTTGTCAGCAGAGGAGATTGTTCGCGAAAGCATTACTATCGCTGCTGATATCTGCATCTATACCAATCACAACCTTGTGATTGAGAAACTCTGAGTCCTAGTGGTACGGGTTTCTGGAGGCCTCGATGGCCGACTTGATGACCGCGCAGGCCTCGCGAATCTCCTCATCAGAAATCGTTAATGGCGGCGCAAGCCTGAAGCTGTGAGGATGTGAAAGAAACCAATAGCAGATAACGCCACGCTGCTTCGCATAATCAACGATCTGGTTCACCCGCTCAGCGGATTCAAAATCGACGGCGAACATGAGGCCTAAGCGCCTTATCTCCTTGATTTCGGAACTGCGAATGAGCGACTCAAGGAGCAATCCCTTTCTTTCTACATCCGCCAAAAGGTTCTCCTGTTCGATCACTTCCAGTGTAGCCAGGGCGGAGGCACAGCAAACCGGATTACCGCCAAACGTGGTGATATGTCCGAGCTCAGGGTTGGTGGTGAAGGCCTTGAGGTATTGTTCTGAGGAGATGAGCGCACCTATCGGCAGTCCGCCGCCGAAGGCCTTGGCAACGGTGAGGATGTCGGGTACGATGCCGAAGTGTTCAAACGCAAACAACTTGCCGGTACGCCCCATGCCGCACTGAATTTCATCAAGTATGAGGAGCGTTTTGGTTTCGGTACACCGCTTCCTGACGGCCTCCATATATTTTTTGGCAGGTATGCGCACGCCAGCATCGCCCTGAATGGTCTCCAAGATCACACATGCAGTGCGGTCTGTTATGAGTTCCAGGTCCGCCATGACGTTGAAGTCAATGAATCGCACGTCGGGTAGGAGAGGCCGGAAGGCATTCTTCTTGATTTCATTTCCTGAAACACTGAGGGAGCCATGCGTGCTTCCGTGATAGGATTTGCGGCAGGAGATGATCTCGCTTCGCCCTGTTACCCGCTTGGCCAGTTTCAGCGCAGCCTCATTGGCTTCTGTTCCAGAGTTGACCAGGTAACAACAATTGAGTTCGGGAGGAAGCAAGCTCGTGAGTTTAGCGGCCAGCCGGTTCGACGGCGACTGTATATATTCTCCATAAGCCATGACGTGCAGGTGCTTGTCAACCTGTTCCTTGATGGCTTTAACAACGTGCGGATGCCGGTGGCCGATGTTGGTAACAGCGATGCCTGAAATCATGTCAAAGTATCGCTTGCCATCTGGTTCATAAAGGAATGTACCCTCGGCCCTTTCAATGGCGATGCCGAAGGGTGAGGAGGAAGTCTGAGCGAGCTTATGGAGAAAGATGTTCTTATCGAAGTTCATTGGGGCTGTCGTGGGCGAATATCGCAAGAAAAAAGCCCCTGCAGAAACTGCAGAGGCCTATCACTAAACACCCCTTGTCTTGAATATTAGTATGCCGTATCGGTTTCAGCCATGGCTTGCTTGCGGGCTTTCCGGTTGGAGGCAACGAAGGACGATTTGGGTGCATCTCGTCTCTTCCAGTATAGTACTTTAACGACGCGGTTGGAATTGCTGTGGACGGCAACACGATACTTCGGCTTGTCATACCTCTTCGGCTTGGGTCCGCCTATACCTGCTTCGGCAACCTGAGAGAACAGCATGCATGCTGTAACGCAGATGACGAAGACCAACACCTGGGTTAGCCGGTGCCGGATGTTGAAGATGTTGATAATCCTTGTTGCCATATCCCCTCTCTCTTTTTGTTGGATCAAAGGTGCGCTGGCCTGAAGTCAGAATTCTTCCAAAGTCGCCCCAAACACTACATCCGTACACTAACCTTCTGAGGCCTCCTGCGAAGGCGTGGGTTGCCGACCTCTTCTCTGTAATTGACTAATAATCAGCCGGGTAAAGAGGGTTGCCGCATTTGGCGTTACCCCAATTCCTCATCGTGACCATGGTTTAGAGGCTTTCAATTGCACGATTTTCGAGTGAACCTTACACGATGGGTTACCTTAGGAAGGCGCAGAATTAGCCTGTTTTTTGACGATAAGAGATCGCTGGGTGACCAAATCACCTACAACCTGCATGTGATTTGCTTTCTTGCAGGATGCTGTCCCCAGGTGTGAGATATATGTTGCTGGCCACGTTCTTCTTCGCCCTTATGAACGCGGCGGTCAAAATCATAGGGCACCTGCCTGCTGTCGAAATCGCCCTTTTAAGGTCTCTGGTGTCCCTCATCATTGCATACGGAGTACTTAAGTACAACCATGTTCCATTGCCTGGTAACAACAGCAAAGCGCTGGTCCTTCGTGGCCTGTTTGGCTCAAGTTCCCTTGTCCTTTACTTCATCACATTGCAGCACATGCCACTCGCCAGTGCGGTGACCCTCCAATATCTGTCTCCCATCTTTACTGCCATTATGGGCATCTGGATTGTGCGTGAGCCCGTCAAACCTTTGCAGTGGGTTTTCTTTGGGATATCATTCATTGGAGTGCTCATGGTTCAGGGGTTTGACAACAGGATAGAAACCAATTACCTCCTGCTTGGTGTAGGTTCTGCCTGTTGCGCCGGGCTTGCATACAATATGATCCGTCAACTGAAACAGTCAGAACATCCTCTCATTATCACATTTTATTTTCCACTTGTATCCCTGCCGGTCACACTTCTTCTGATGGGTACGGTAACCTGGGTATGGCCAACGGGCATGGATTGGCTGATACTGGGATTTATTGGACTGACAGCACAAACGGCACAATACTTTATGACGAAGTCTTATCAGTCGGACGAACTGTCGAAAGTAGTTAGCCTTAAGTACGTTGGCATCATCTACGCCCTGGCCATAGGATATTTTCTTTTCGGTGAACGTTTCAGCCTGGAGGCTCACCTCGGCATGCTCGTGGTACTTATCGGGGTCGTGCTGAATATCTGGTACAAAGATTCACAGTCCAGAAAGGCTCAGCTCCCCGGGTGATCACCAATAGTATTTAACCTGAAATGAAGAGGTTATAGCTTGGCCACTTCCTGCACCATATCAATGAGCTTGTTGGAATATCCCCACTCATTGTCATACCAGGCTACGACTTTCACGAAATGGTCGTTGAGGGCAATACCCGCCTTCGCATCAAAGATGGACGTGCGTGGATCGCCTACAAAATCCTGTGAAACCACTTCATCCTCTGTGTAGCCGATGATTCCTTTCATGTCGCCAGCTGCGGCAGCCTTCATGGCAGCCTTGATCTGTTCATAAGGTGCTGGTTTGTTGAGCCTCACGGTGAGGTCGACAACAGAGACGTCTGCCACAGGTACGCGGAAGGACATGCCGGTGAGCTTGCCTTTCAGTTCTGGGATCACAAGCGCCACCGCTTTGGCCGCACCGGTTGAAGAAGGAATGATATTCTGATAAGCACCACGACCACCGCGCCAGTCCTTGGCCGATGGGCCATCCACTGTTTTTTGTGTTGCTGTCACCGCATGAACGGTACTCATGAGTCCTTCGACAATCCCGAAGTTGTCGTTGAGCACTTTGGCCACAGGGGCAATGCAATTGGTAGTACAAGAAGCGTTGGAAATGATGGTGTCCGTATTTTTGAGACTCTTGTGATTGACACCCATGACGAAGGTCGGTGTGTCGTCCTTGGCGGGAGCGGACATCACTACTTTCCGGGCACCGGCAGTGATGTGCTTTTGTGCATCTACTTTGGTTAGAAACAGACCTGTTGATTCCACGACAATATCGGCGCTCACTTCACCCCACTTGAGGTTGGCCGGGTCCTTTTCGGCAGTCACGCGGATTTTCTTTCCATTGACAACCAGATGACCTCCTTGTACCTCCACTGTACCCTGGAATCGGCCATGCGTAGAGTCATACTTGAGCATATAGGCCATGTATTCAGGATCGACCAGGTCGTTGATGCCGACCACCTCGATGTCCTTCCTTCCCACAGCAGTTCTGAATGCCAGTCGGCCGATGCGGCCAAAACCATTGATGCCAATTTTAGTCATGGATGATGAGTTTTTGGGTTAAGAATTCAAGCGCGTAAAAATACCCGCCCGACCGCCTTTATGCAACTGAAAAGAAACATCAATTTGTCGGGCGGGCGGGTCAAGTATTAATGACCTAATACACTAACCGGATCAAAATAGTTCTGCTTTCGATAAGGAATGGTCTTTGAATACAGAAAGGTAATTCCAACCTAAGGTTGGAATTACTATGAGATACACCGTTTATGTTCTAAAGAGCAGAAGGATCCTCAAATATTATGTGGGTATGACCTGCGATTTGGAGAGGGGTTTGAGTCAACATAATGATGGTAAGTGCAGGTCTACTGCCGCCTCAAGGCCATGGAAGGTCATCCATACGGAGTTCTTTACATCTTCAGTCGATGCAAGAGCTCGAGAGAAGTACTTTAAGACAGGAGCGATGTATATAAGGCAGTTGGTTGCATTCTTAGGATAGTGCCCTTCTTTTGAATGCTTCATTTTGCAATTCAAGTTCTCAGGCTATCTTTGCGGCCTGTTTTAACCAGGTCCCATCGTCTAGGGGTTAGGACACCAGATTTTCATTCTGGTAACACGGGTTCCCCGCCCGCCTGACATACTATCATACTTTCCTATTGCGTGACTCTTGGCGGTCGGGCGGGGATTCCCGTACTATCAGCAAATAAAAATTCTGATTACTTACGTTGTATACATCTTAAAGTGCGAAGGAGCCAGGCTCCGGTACTATACAGGTATGACCACTTCATTGGATCGGAGGGTTAAGGAGCATAATTCAGGAAAGTCCAAGTTTACTTCTGGTTTGGGTCCATGGAAGGTCATCCATACTGAGTTCTTTGCATCTTCAGTCGACGCAAGAGCTCGAGAGAAGTACTTTAAAACAGGAGCGGGTCAGATGTATATAAGGCAGTTGGTTGCATTCTTAGGATAGTGCCCTTCTTTTGAATGCTTCATTTTGCAATTCAAGTTCTCAGGCTATCTTTGCGGCCTGTTTTAACCGGTCCCATCGTCTAGGGGTTAGGACACCAGATTTTCATTCTGGTAACACGGGTTCGATTCCCGTTGGGACTACAGGAACGCCTTCTGCTGCTGCGGAGGGCTTTTTTGTGCCCGGATGTCAATGGTTCAAGTCAGCGGCCGGGCTCAGATTTAACTTATACTCTATCTTGAGGTCCAACCTTCACCTGCTCAATGAAAAGAAGCATCGCTCAAATCGCCCTTGTTGTAGATGACTACGACAAAGCCATCGATTTTTATGTCGGCGATCTTGGCTTTACCCTGGTGGAAGACACCCAGCTCACAGCAACCAAACGCTGGGTGCTCGTTGAACCCGTGGGAGGTACAGGTTGCCGTTTACTTCTGGCAAAGGCCGCCAATAAGGAGCAACAAGAACGGGTTGGTAATCAGACTGGTGGCAGGGTATTTCTCTTTATGCACACCGACGATTTTTACCGGGACTATCAGACATTCAGATCCAAAGGTGTGGTGTTCGTAAGAGAGCCTTCTGTTGAACCTTATGGAACAGTGGCTGTCTTCAAAGACCTCTATGGCAACCTGTGGGACCTGATAGGGCCGAACGATAAAGAGTAATCCGCCCATTCATCGAAGCATTGGCTTCCTGGTATCTTTGCTCTTTGTACCTTGTTGCATGCCCATTCATGAATCTACACCTGAATTAAAGGAATCGACGTCCTGGCTGGTATACTTTCAATACCTCATCTACGGGTCTGTGATTCTTTACTTTGGCCGCGACATTCTGGTGCCGCTGAGCTTTGCACTCCTCATCAGCTTTGTGCTGTATCCTTCCTGCGCGTGGATGGAACGAAAAGGTGTTGGAAGAATGACAGCGATCATTATTCACGTTGTTATTCTAATTGCCGCTGCTGCCATCGTGTTCATGGTTTTGGTGCAGCAGGTCGTCCTGTTTATGGATGAATGGCCATCCGTGCAGGAGAAATTTCTTGATATGCTCAGCGACCTTAGCGGGACCCTGGCTTCTGGACTTGGTATTTCGCCAGAGCAGCAAGCCCTTTTTGTTTCGAGCCTCGGCAAGCAGGCAGCAGAAAGTACCTGGACCATCATCACCAGGGCGATTTCTTTTTCAACAGTCTCCGCTGTGTTTCTGATACTCGTTCCCGTTTATGCTGTCCTTATCCTCTATTATCGACACCATTGGGTGAATGTTCTCTATCGGTTGGTTCCATCGGAACGCACCGAGGATACCCACGCACTTCTTCTCCTCACCGTGAAGACGTACTTCAATTTCATTAAGGGTATGGGCATCGTGTACCTTGCGGTGGGCATCCTCAACAGCATAGGCTTGTGGATTCTCGGAATACCTCACCCATTCCTCTTCGGCTTCATTGCTTCCGTGCTTACGTTTATTCCCTATGTCGGAATTATGGCAGGATCTCTGCTGCCAATCGCCATGGCATGGACAACCTATGACTCTATATGGTATCCAGTTGGTGTTGTTGGTGTATTCACCGTCGTACAGTACCTCGAGGCCAATATTATCTTTCCCTTTGCCGTCAGTAAGCGTCTCAAGGTGAATACCCTCGTTGTGCTCATCGCAATTTTTGCCGGGGGTCTCCTGTGGGGCGTAGCTGGCATGATCCTCTTTGTACCTTTCATCGGTATTGCCAAGCTTATAGCCGATCACAACCCCCACATGAAGACTTTGTCCATGATATTGGGAGTAAGGGAAGTGGATAAATAAGTGTCAGAAGGCGCCCATCGTAGTCATTAGTGATGGCTGATCGCTGACTAAAATCACCTGCCTCCTTGACTGACCTCACTCGTTGTGGTCCATGATGGGGCTAAGTTTGGGAAAGTAAAAAACCACCAGATGAAAGCAATACTTGTTCCCTGCGACTTTTCCCTTCCCTCCATTGAGGCATTCAAATTTGCAGTAAGCATGGCTGAAAAAAGCCAGGGTACTGTGCACCTTCTTCACGTAGTAGAACTTCCTGCGCTATATGATTCCGGTGCTGTTCTAGCCTTCGAGAAAGCCTACATGGCCGACAGGAAGAAGGCGGTAGAATACGACTTCCAAAAAATGCGCAACAAGTGGGCAAAGGACCTTCCTATTAAAATAAAAACGTATGTAGAGTACGGCGTTGCTGTACCTGTGATCAGAAGGATGATCAGGACGACCAAATGCGACCTGGTCGTACTTGGGACACACGGTGCAACAGGCTTGAAGGATTTCACAATCGGATCAAACACGGAGAAGATTGTTCGCTCGAGTCCCGTACCAGTCCTTTCAATCAAGAAAGCGATGAAGACCGTCCGCAATATTGTTGTGCCTACTCTGCCGGATTTTGATCTGGAGCCGTTAATGATGGAGATCAAGGAGTTACAGGCTTTTTTTGGCGCTACTATGCATGTACTTTATGTCAACACGCCCGTGATGTTTAGGACAGATAGCAGCGTCAAGCCCACCCTAAAAGAGTTTGCCAAACGGTTTATGCTTAAAAACTACACGCTGAATACTTGCAACGCCATGACCCAAGAGGAAGGGATCGCAGCATTCGCTGCTGAGTCCAAGGCAGATATGATCGCCATGCGTACTCACGGAAGGAGAGGGATTGCTCATTTGGCCATGGGAAGTATAGCCGAAGACGTAGTCAATCATATCGACTGCGCCATCTGGACGTACGTTGTAAAATAGCCTGGATGGAAGTTGGGGAAGATCTGGTGTGTTATCACTGTGGGCAGGCGTGCGATAGTGTCTCATTCGCCATTGCAGAAAAGAACTTCTGCTGTTATGGATGCAAGGTGGTCTATGAACTTCTTGAGGACAACAACCTGTGCGACTATTACCAGTATGAAACCCATCCGGGTGCTACCATCCGTCCTGTTGATGATGAGGCGTATGTTGTTTTAGATGACCCTGCCGTTCAGCGCCGCCTGCTTGATTTTTCCTCGGATTCATTTGCCCGTATCACCTGGAGGGTTCCTGCGATTCATTGTGTATCGTGCATCTGGTTGCTCGAAAAACTTCGAAGCCTTGACGCCGGCATACTGCGTTCTGAAGTGAATTTTGCACGGAAGTCGGTGGTTGTTGAATTTCATCCAGGTCGCGTTTCCTTGCGTAGGATTGCCGCGAGGATGGCCTCGGTAGGTTATCCTCCTGTGATTGACCAGGTGGACAACTCCAAACCAGAGGAACGTGACGGAAAATTACTGACGGTGCGACTAGCCATTGCCGGTTTCTCCTTCGGCAATATCATGTTGTTTAGTTTTCCGGAATACCTGGGCCTGGATGAGCAAGATACAGTACTAAGAACTGTATTTTCATGGCTCAATGTGGCTCTGGCGTTGCCTGTTCTGGTTTTCAGCGCCCGGATCTATCTTGATGCGGCATGGAAGAGTTTTGCACAACGGCAAATCAACATTGATGTTCCGATAGCAGCAGGACTTATCGCTCTATTTGGGCGAAGCATCTGGGAAATTGTGACCGGATACGGACCAGGATATCTTGATTCGTTCTCAGGCCTTGTTTTTTTTCTGCTCATTGGCCGTTGGTTTCAGGAGAAAACCTATGATAGCCTCTCATTCGACCGGGACTACAAGTCATACTTTCCCCTTGCTGTCCAGCGATGGACGGGTGACACGTGGAAGCCAACCTTGATTGAGGAGCTTGGACCTGGAGATCAGGTCCGCATTCGCAACCTCGAAGTCATCCCGGCGGATGCCAGGCTTACGGATGCTGAAGCATTCATTGACTACAGCTTTGTTACTGGCGAGTCACGACCTGTACTTGCAGTTGCAAATGATTTCATTTATGCAGGAGGAAGGCTCATTGGTCAGCCGGCAAGGTTCAGGATTGAAAAGAAGGCAACACAAAGCTACCTGACCAGCCTGTGGAATCACGCCTCATTCCGTAAGAACAATGAACGCTCTTACCAACGGACCATTGATCGCGCCGCAAGAATATTTACCTGGGTTGTTATGGGCTTGGCAATCGTGACTGCTTTGTATTGGTACTTCATGAGCCCTGGCAAGATGTGGCTCGTGATGACCTCAGTGCTTATGGTAGCATGCCCATGTGCTCTGGCGCTTGCAGCCCCATTTACCTATGGGACCATGCTGCGGGTCTTTGGCCGCAACCGGCTTTACCTGAAGAATACCGATGTGATTGAGCGACTATCCAGGATTGACTGTGTCGTTTTTGATAAGACGGGTACAGTTACCTACGGAGAACAGCCAGCGATTGTATTTGAAGGTGTATGCTCAGATGAAGAGATGCAGGCAACGAGGCTGCTGACCAGCTGTTCAACCCATCCTCTGAGTGTGCTTGTATCAAAGTCGATAAATGGGGACCTCGCAGCTGATATTAAGGATTTCAAGGAGATTCCTGGAAAAGGAATTCAAGGAAGGGTCTGGGGTAGAGACTACAGGATTGGATCATCGGCTTTTGCTGGCGCACCATCGCCCCCTCACGAAGGGACGGTCTGGTTGTCAGTAGATGGCGCAACCCTCGGGTGCTTTCGCATAGGCATCAGGCCCCGTGAAGGCATGAAGGACATGATCGGACAATTGGCGATGCAGGCGTCGTTGCTATCAGGCGACCAGGACAGCGACATGATATCCATGCGACGGATTTTTGGAAAGAACTCGGACATTCTGTTTAACCAAAGCCCTCTTAACAAACAGACATATGTTAAGTCAATGCAGGAGGAGGGTAAGCAGGTACTGATGGTTGGTGATGGCCTCAATGACACAGGTGCGTTGAAGCAAAGTGATGTTGGTATTGCTGTAACGGATGATACGGGCGTATTTACACCCTCTTGTGATGGAATCCTCTTTGGAGAAAGGGTGAAGGATCTCCATCGGTTTATGCGATTGACGCGAAGTGCTTCGGGGATCCTGCGTATCGCATTCGCGATTTCATTTTGCTACAACGCGATTGCTCTTGGGATAGCCATCACCGGGCACCTTACACCCCTCATTGCAGCCATTTTGATGCCGCTCAGTAGCATCAGTGTTGTTGGTTTTTCTGTACTTGCAGTAAATGTGACTGCCAAGCGTGAGGGCCTTTCTTAATTTCTTAATATGACAGAGCAATACGTGCCTGCTGAAGAGGCATTGAAAGTGATCAAACCCGGCAACCGGGTTTTTATTCATGGTGGCGCGGCAACTCCTCATCACCTGATCAACAAAATGGTTGAACGGTCCGCTGACCTCTATGATGTGGAACTGGTCAGCATCAGTCTGCAGGGTGAAGTGCCTTTCGCCGACAAAAAATACAAGGATAATTTTCGGGTCAATGCGCTTTTTGTTTCTGAGAATGTACGTGCAGCGGTCAATGACGGCAGAGGCGACTATGTACCCGTGTTTTTGAGTGATATCCCTAAACTTTTTTCTGATAGGGTATTGCCGTTGGATGTTGCCCTTGTGCAGGTTTCGCCCCCCGACAAGCATGGATATTGCTCGCTAGGTGTATCCGTCGATACGGTGTTGTCGGCGATGAAATATGCAAGACATGTCATTGCCCAGATCAACCCCCGCATGCCGCGTTCTCATGGTGACGGGATCGTGAAGGTTGATTCATTTGATGCATTGGTCTATCACGAGCAAGAACTTCCGGAAGTCATTAATCCTGCTTTATCTGACATTGCTCTGCGGATCGGCCAGAACTGTGCATCGTTGGTTGAAAATGGAGCAACACTGCAAATGGGGATTGGGTCGATACCAGATGCCGTCCTAGCCAGTCTACACAACCACAAGGAGTTGGGTGTGCATACGGAGATGTTTTCAGACGGGCTGATCCCGCTGGTTGAGAAAGGCGTGATCACTGGAGAGCACAAGAAGAAACACCGTGGCAAGATCGTGACAGCCTTTGTGCTGGGTAGTCGCAAAGTCTATGACTTTATTGATGATAATCCCGCCGTTTCATTGCTCAGGGTGGATTACGTGAATAATACGGCTGTGATCCGAACCAATCCCAAAGTGACGGCCATCAACAGCGCCATTGAAATTGATATTACCGGGCAGATATGTTCTGACTCTATCGGAAGTTTTCAGTATTCCGGGATCGGCGGCCAAATGGATTTCATGCGCGGCGCAGCCTTGTCGGAAGGAGGGAAGCCCATCATTGCCATTCCATCGGTTTCAAGCAAAGGCACCTCCAAGATTGTTCCATTTCTCAAACCTGGAGCTGGAGTAGTGACAACCCGAGGTCATGCGCACTACATCGTCACCGAGTATGGTGTGACCAACCTGTTCGGGTTGAACATGCGGCAGCGTGCTAAATCCCTGATCGAAATTGCCCATCCCAATCACCGGGAAATGCTTGACAAGGCTGCATTTGACCGTTTTAAAAATTACCAATTCGATCGTACAACCTAGTCGTATGATCATTGTCGTGATGCTTATCGTAATTAGTCTGACCATCGCCCTGATTTTTCTTTGGGTGTTCTTTTGGAATGTTCGATCCGGGCAATATGATGACATGATCACCCCTTCGGTGAGGATTTTGTTTGACGATAACCCTCCGGGTCAGCCAGAGGACAAGCAAACGGAGAAGGACTCACCACACTGATTTACACCCTTAGTCCATGACTCAAAAGAGTCATACCTCAGCCTGACAAAAATCAGGACGGAGCTCTCATTTCACGGGTACGTTTACTTCATCAAATGACGATTCAATGTTCAGTCGTCAGAGTGCCTGACACATTTTGAAATGAGCGTCATATGAATATCAAACCATATATAACATGAAGCTCTTCATTTTCTTGCTCGTGTTGCTCAGCGTATCGTGCGCACCCGACAAGCCAAAAACGACGGAGGAGTATCCAGACCTGACCAAGTCTGCTCCTGAAGCTGTAATCACTGATCCGACAAAAGGCATCGGTGCTGTGAAGAATGTCACCTTGAAAACGCCCATAGAACAGGAGCGGGTTTCGCGGGGGCTTGCCATTTATGAAATGAAATGTTCGGCCTGCCACAAACTTGATGAGACGCGCATTGTCGGTCCGGGGTGGAAAGGTGTAACCAAGTCCAGAAAACCTGAGTGGATCATGAATATGATCACCAATGTGGAGGTGATGTTGGACAATGACGCTGAAGCGCAAAAGCTCCTGGAACTCTGCCTCACCCGGATGCCAAACCAGAATGTTTCTATTGGCGATGCAAGGGACATTCTTGAGTTCATGAGAAAGAACGACGGAGAGAAATGAGCTAAAACGACGACATATTTCTTAACCTAAAAATTTGATTGTATGAAAATATTAACCCGACATGCCTTGACACTGGCCATCATTGGACTTGGTACGGCAATGTTCTCTTGTGCTCCCAAAGGACCAAAGGAGGCTGTCACAGGTGGTGCTGCTTCTAAAGTATATGTTGCACCTGGTCAGTATGATGAATTTTACAACATCGTCTCTGGTGGATTCAATGGTCAAATCGGCATTTATGGCCTTCCTTCAGGTAGATTGTTCAGGATCATTCCCGTATTTTCTCAATTCCCTGAAAATGGCTACGGATACAGTGAAGAAAGCAAACCTATGCTGAATACATCTCATGGATATGTTCCATGGGATGACCTTCATCACATTGCCTTGTCGGTGACCAACGGAACCCATGATGGCCGATGGGCTTTTGCAAACGCCAACAACACACCCAGGGTTGCCCGTGTTGATTTGAAGACTTTCCATACGACAGAGATCATCGAGTTGCCTAATAGCGGCGGGAATCACTCTTCGCCATTTATCACAGAAAACTCTGAGTATGTCGTAGCTGGAACACGGTTCAGTATACCAATAGGAGACAAGACGGATGTTCCTATCAGCAGCTACAAGCAGAATTTCAAAGGAACCATCAGCTTTATTAGCGTTGATAAGACTTCAGGAAACATGAACATTGCGTTTCAACTGCTTACACCTGGTGTCAACTTTGATCTCGCCCGGGCCGGGAAGGGCCCATCAGGTGGCTGGTTCTTTTTTTCATGCTACAACACCGAGCAGGCCTATACGCTGCTGGAAGTCAACGCTTCCCAGAAAGACAAGGATTTTATTATGGCTGTGAACTGGAAGAAGGCTGAGGAGTACATCAAGGCAGGAAAGGGTAAGAAAGTGAAGGCGAAGTACGCTCATAACGTGTTGGATGAGAAGACCAGCATGACGACTTCGACCATGATGGAGGAAGTGCTTCAGCTCGATCCGACAGAATTGAAGGATGTTGTTTATTTTATTCCTTGCCCCAAATCACCGCATGGCTGCGATACCGATCCTACGGGTGAGTTTATTGTTGGCAGCGGCAAGTTGGCGGCCCTGATACCTGTCTTCTCGTTCACGAAGATCCAGCAAGCCATTGCCAACAATGACTTTGAAGGTGAGTTTGGCGGTATCCCGGTGATTAAATATGAAAGTGCGTTGCAGGGTGAGGTGAAGAAACCCGGTCTTGGTCCGCTCCATACAGAATTTGATGATGCCGGTAATGCCTACACCTCATTCTTTGTTTCTTCAGAGATCGTGAAGTGGAATGTAAAAACACTTGAAGTCATTGACAGGATTCCTACCTACTATTCCATCGGCCACCTCTGTGTACCCGGAGGACCAACAGCAAAACCCTGGGGTAAGTATGTGATTGCATACAACAAGATCACTAAGGATCGTTATCTGCCTACCGGACCTGAGCTAACCCAATCAGCCCAGTTGTACGACATCTCAGGCGAGAAAATGCAGCTCTTGCTGGACTTTCCCACTGTTGGGGAGCCGCATTATGCGGAAGCCATCCCTGCAAGCTTAATTCAGCCTAACTCAGTGAAGTTCTACAAGATAGAGGAGAATGCTCATCCATATGCAGCAAAGGGTGAAAAGGAAGCTCGCGTGGAACGCAAGGGCAATCAAGTTCATGTTTATATGACAGCCATCCGTTCTCATCTTACTCCTGATAACATTGAAGGGGTGAAGGTCGGCGATGACGTATACTTCCATGTAACGAACCTCGAACAGGATTGGGATGTCCCTCATGGCTTTGCCATCAAGGGCGCTTCCAACGCTGAGATCCTCGTCATGCCGGGTGAGACGCAGACCTTGAAGTGGAAACCTTTATCAACAGGCGTGTTCCCGTTCTACTGCACAGATTTTTGTTCGGCCTTGCATCAGGAAATGCAGGGATATATAAGGGTATCACCTGCTGGATCTGGTGTGCCGCTGAAGTTCTCTACTGGCAAGGTAGAGACAGAGGCGACCGGAGGGAATTAACCTGTTTCATTCATAGTTGCAGGTACCCGTGAAATTCGGGCGGAGATGTCTCCCGGTGTAATCGGGAGCATCTCCATTAAGTAACAAATGGTCATCATGAAACCTCTGAACTTAATATCAAGGATTGTCATAGCAGTTTCCGTACTGTCACTGATCACAGCGTTCTATGTTCCGCTTTGGCGGATTCTCCTGTGGGCGCCACAGTACCCTGAGGGATTGGAAATGAAAATCTGGATCAATACACTCAGTGGCGATGTGAAAATTATCAGTGCCCTCAATCACTACATCGGCATGAGGCATATTGAAGTCAGTATGTTTCCTGAATTCGGCTACATGATCTATATACTGGGCAGCATAATCACACTCGGTTTGCTTACAGCTTTAGTTGCAAAATGGAGAGGACTGGCTGCATACTTCCTTTTACTTGTGATGACAGCCTTAGCGGCACTTGTGGATTTCTACCTGTGGGGCTACGATTATGGCCATAACCTCAACCCGGAAGCAGCGATTAAAGTTGAGGGGATGTCCTATCAACCACCGCTGATCGGTACCAAAGTACTCCTGAATTTTACCGCGTACTCAGGGCCAGATCTGGGCGGATGGATTTTTATAGGCGTAGGCCTGATCATTTTTGTTGTTGTTCTATACGAGTGGAGAAGAAGGAAATGAGAATGATCACTCGAATGAAAGGTATTCCCTCTCTGTTGCTGATTGCGATATCCTGGTGGCTAGCGGGTTGTTCCACCGAACCTGAACCGTTGGAATTTGGCATTGATGCTTGTTATACGTGCAAAATGACCTTGGTAGACCGACGATTTGGTGCAGAACTGGTTACCAAAAAAGGAAAAGTATACAAGTTTGATGACATGAATTGCATGCTGGGATTTTACCACTCAGGGTGGGAAGAACCAGGGGACTTTGTTCACAGACTGGCCGTTGATTTTGAAACGCAAGGAAGCCTGCTTGGCGTTGAGGAGGCCTTCTATATAAAGGCAGAATCCATAAGAAGTCCCATGGCCAGCCAGATCGCCGCGTTTGAATCATACGAGCGTGCTATGGCCTACAAAAGAGCCAACGGCGGAATCTTCATGGCATGGGGTGAAGTCGCCACTCAATTCAAATGACGGATTTCAACTTCACTTCCCGGTTCATTGCCAATGGAGTAATTTTTTGTGCTTTATTCTATCCGATTTCAGCTTCTGCAAGGTCAATTCGTGTCGGGTTGGAAGAGAAGGTTCGTTCTCTCAGGGCAGCGATTGAAATGGCCGATCCCGGCGACAGCATTCTCGTCGAACCCGGTACGTACAAGGAAGGCAACCTGATTGTTCAGAAAATGATCACCATTATCGGCGAGCATCTGCCGGTGATCGATGGAGAAGGTAAGTATGAGATTTTTACCGTTGCAGCCTCTGGAGTTACGATTCAGGGTTTGAAGTTGGTCAACACCGGACGGGCGAGCATTCACGACATTGCCGCAATCAAAGGTCTGGATGCTGTAGGGTTGAGCATCCTTGACAATCAATTCGTCGATGCTTTCTTTGGCATTCATCTTTCAAACTCCTCGGATTGCATTATCCGTGGAAATACACTGACATCAACAGTAAAAGACACAGCAGGAGTCCAGTCTGGCAACGGTATTCACCTTTGGAAGTGTAATCGGGTTACCATAAGCAAGAACACCATCGAAGGACACCGCGATGGTATTTACTTTGAGTTTGTCACCAAGTCCCGTGTCGTTGAGAATATCAGCCGACGCAATCTTAGGTATGGACTCCACTTTATGTTTTCTCACGATGATGACTATCTCTACAATATATTCACCGGCAACGGTTCTGGCGTGGCGGTCATGTATACCAGGAATGTGAAGATGACAGGTAATCGTTTCCTTGACAGCAAGGGAGCTGCCTCATATGCGTTGCTGTTAAAGGATATTGGCGACAGCCGCATAGAACAATGTAGGTTTGAAGGAAACACTGTGGCTATTTATATGGAGGGATCCAGCCGGATGATCATCCAGGACAACGAGTTCCGCGAGAACGGATGGGCCATGAAGGTACAGGCAAGCTGTGATGGCAACCTTCTGAAAAGAAACAATTTTGTGAGGAACACTTTTGATATTTCCACCAACGGATCGATTTCACTCAATACCATTACATCGAACTACTGGGACAAGTATGATGGGTATGACCTTAACCGCGACGGGCATGGTGATGTTCCCTTTCACCCGGTAAGTCTCTATGGTATGATTGTCGAGAAAATGCCTACTGCTGTCATGCTTTGGCGCAGTTTCCTTGTATTCCTCATCGATCGTGCTGAAAAGGTTGTCCCGGCAGTCACACCTGCCAACCTCAAGGACGATTTTCCTGCTATGAAAGCCTATGATCGAGATTAGGGATGTTTGTAAACGTTTTGGAAACCTGGAGGTGTTGAGAATGATCTCGGCATCTTTCACGGATGGCAACTCATACGCTATTGTTGGGCCAAACGGATCAGGAAAGACCACACTCATCAAGAGTATACTTGGAATGGTGCTTCCCGACAAAGGCAGTATTGAGGTTTCCGGGCAGGTGATCAAAGGCCAATGGGCTTACCGTGAACAGATTGGATATATGCCCCAGATCGGCCGGTATCCTGATAATATGCGGATCGGACATGTGCTTGATATGATTCGTGACCTTCGGCATACCAGATCGGAAACGGATGAAGAACTTGTCGCTGACCTTGGGTTGAAAGCGTTGTTTGATAAGAGGATGCACACCCTTTCGGGCGGAACCCGTCAGAAAGTAAGCGCAGCCATTGCCTTTCTGTTTGACCCCAAGATCATGATCCTTGACGAGCCAACGGCTGGGCTTGATCCCCTGGCTGCTGAAGTTCTCAAAGCCAAAATACTCAAGGAAAAGTCCAGGGGAAAGATCTTCCTCATTACCTCGCACATGATGAGCGACCTTGATGAACTGACGTCAGAGATTGTTTATCTACAGGAGGGTGCCGTTCGCTACGCTGCATCAATACCAGCCATTAAGGTTGAAGCAGGTCGGGAGAAGCTCGGTCAGGCCATTGCAGAAATGATGCGCAGAGATTTCAAAAGACCTTCTCCATGATCAGGATTACCAAACATGTCCTTTATGATATCCTGAGAAACAGGTTCGTCATTCTATATGCCCTGTTTCTTATGGTAATCACCCTCAGTTTGTTCAGTCTTGATAGTGACCCGGGTAAGGCCGTGCTGAGTTTGATGAACATCATCCTTATGGTTGTGCCACTTGTTAGTATCATTTTTACAACGATCTACTTCTTCAATTCTTACGAGTTCATTGAGTTGCTGCTCTCACAACCGATTGACCGGAAAGTTATTTTCTTCAGTGAATACATTGCTGCTTCGTTTACTTTATCAGTAGCGTACTTATTGGGTGTTGGAGTACCAATATTCATGCTTAGCCCTGATTGGGGCTCCCTTTACCTTGTTTTTGCCGGACTATTGCTTACATGGGTTTTTGTTTCGCTTGCATTTGCAGCTTCTGTATCTACACGTGATAAGGCCAGAGGGATCGGTATTGCACTGCTCTTTTGGTTCTACTTTGGTCTTATTTACGATGGATTCATGTTGTACATCATTTATTCATTTAGCGACTACCCCATGGAGAAAGTGACCCTTGCTTTGGTGTCGTTCAATCCTGTTGACCTTGCCAGGATTGTCATACTTCTCAAGCTTGATATCTCGGCATTGATGGGATACACAGGCGCTTTCTACAAGAGCTTCTTTGGGACAAGTTTGGGTACAGTTTTTTCTGCCTCCATGCTCGTCCTATGGATTGTATTGCCGCTAATTTATTCCTTACGAAAATTTCTCAGCAAGGACATATGAAGAAAGTAGGTTGATGTGTATGATGTTCATCAGGTTGCCTAAGCCGCCAGTCACTTAGTTTCGTCTATCCAATTGACATCAAAAAAATGTATAGTATATGAAAAACCTAAACCATGCTGTTGTTGTTCTCGTTGCAGCAATCACACTTGTCGCTTGTTCATCAGGAAGCAATCAAACTTTGGACACTGCGGTTGCGCAACCAACTGGCGGAGGTCAGTCCACAGTAAAGGATGATGACTCTCAAAAGGATATTGTTCGCGTGGCAGTGGGATCGGCCGATCATACCACGTTGGTCACTGCGTTAAAGGCTGCGGAGTATGTTGATGTGCTGACCAATGCGGGGCCATTTACGGTCTTTGCGCCAACCAATGCAGCATTTGATAAACTGCCAGCGGGGACCGTTGAGGGACTGCTTAAAAAAGAGTCGAAGGATGCACTGCGCAACATCCTGGAATACCATGTTGCCGTAGGCGTATACAAGCTTGAGAACCTCAGAGACGGGCAAAAGATCAATCAGGTGAATCTGGACGACATCGTGATCGGGGTGGCAGATGGAAAGTATACTGTCAATGGAGCTAATATTGTGGCCACTGTACCAGCATCCAATGGTGTCATTTACATTGTCGATGCTGTGCTGCTGCCACCATCGAAGTAAAGGCTAACCTGATTTGCATGAGCGATATCACACGGAGGGAAGACATTGTTTTTCTTGTTGACACTTTTTATGATAAAGTCATTGCCGATGACTTACTGAGCCCGGTGTTCGCCCATGTTGACTGGCCAGCTCATATGCCGACAATGTATTCCTTCTGGGCTTCGCTATTGCTGGCTGAGCAGTCCTATCGCGGCAACCCTTATCAAAAGCATGTTTCTCTCCCTATCACGGCACGGCACTTTAGACGCTGGCTAAAGCTTTTTAGCCAGACAGTCAATCAGCATTTCGAAGGCCCTAAGGCCAGCGAAGCCATTGAGAGAGCAAAGGCGATTGCGTCGCTTTTTCAGCACCGTATGGGGTTGAACGCCTGAACTTGGAGCTCAGGTAAGACTTACCTGTTAATGCTTAAGGTTCTTCGATGCATCCTGGTTCCGGGTATTCCATCCGAAGGCTGTATACAGCGGACAAAAACTGATCATCCCTGAGATCAGCATCATGGCTGAAGCCACAAGGGCAATGATACCCAGGGTTCCCGTCAGTACACCTGACAATTGAAGGGAGACCAGGGCTGCTGCAATGCCATAGCGGATAAGTTTATCTGTCATTCCAACGTTGGCTTTCATATGTTGTTGTTTTAGTGACGCAGAGGTACAAACCCCTTACCCTGAAAAGCATGACATTCATCAGTAGAATGCCTGTTTGAGGTCATATTGCCACCGACGAAAATCATATTTTGATTTTTTATGTGCGCATACTTTTGAGGCAAGCAAAAACCTTAACAGCAGCGCTCATGGAGTTGGACAAGTTCAGTTATGACAATAAAATTGTCAAGGCATTTATCATAGCGACCGTCATTTTTGGATTGGTGGGCATGCTTGTGGGTCTCACGGCGGCCATTCAACTCTTTTACCCTATTGTCAATTTTGACTTGCCTTACACCACCTTCGGGAGGATAAGACCACTTCATACCAACGCCATCATCTTTGCATTCGTCGGCAATGCCATGTTCGCCGGCGTTTACTACTCCATGCAGCGTCTGCTGAAGACCCGGATGTTCAGTGATGGGTTGAGCTGGATACACTTTTGGGGTTGGCAATCGATCATCGTCGCTGCCGCTATCACTTTACCGCTGGGATTTACCACCTCGAAAGAGTATGCGGAGTTGGAGTGGCCGATCGACATTGCCATAACCTTGATTTGGGTGGTCTTCGGCTGGAACATGATCGGAACCATCCTGAGGAGGAGGGAGCGGCATATGTACGTCGCCATTTGGTTTTACATCGCAACATTTGTGACGGTGGCTGTCCTCCATGTAGTCAACTCCTTTGCGGTGCCTGTTACCTGGATGAAGAGCTACTCTTTCTATGCAGGTGTTCAGGATGCTCTCGTGCAATGGTGGTATGGCCACAACGCCGTAGCATTTTTTCTTACCACGCCGTTCCTCGGTCTTATGTATTACTTCCTGCCCAAGGCGGCGAACAGACCGGTGTATTCATACCGCCTGTCGATCGTTCACTTTTGGTCTTTGATTTTTATTTACATCTGGGCTGGCCCACATCACTTGCTTTATACAGCGCTGCCAGACTGGGCCCAATCACTGGGTACCGTATTTTCAATTATGCTCATAGCTCCTTCTTGGGGTGGGATGTTGAACGGCCTCATGACCCTGCGCGGCGCCTGGGACCGCGTTAGAGAAAATCCGGTGCTCAAGTTTATGGTCGTAGCAGTCACCGCATACGGCATGGCAACACTGGAAGGCCCGTTGCTTTCCCTGAAGAACATTAATGCCATCACGCATTTTACTGATTGGATTGTTGCCCATGTTCACGTTGGCGGACTGGGGTGGAACGGGTTCCTGATTTTTGGTATCCTTTATTGGGTGGTACCCAGGATGTGGGCAACCAATCTATACTCGACCAGGTTGGCCAATGTACACTTCTGGCTGGGCACACTTGGAATTATTTTTTATGCACTTCCAATGTATGTGGCAGGTGTTGTACAGAGTTTGATGTGGAAGGAATTTAACCCTGAAGGATTCCTTGTCTACAAGAATTTTCTTGAGACGACCATTCAAATCATTCCTCTGTATATGCTGAGGGCTGTCGGCGGCGCCCTGTATCTCACAGGTGCCATTATTATGACCTACAACCTGATAAAGACCGCGAATGCCGGAAAGTTCATTGCCAATGAGCCGGCAGAAGCTTCGCCATTGGCTGTAGTTCCCAAAGTCGCTTCAGGTGGTTGGCACCATCAGGTGATGGAAAGCAAACCAGTTTTGTTTACAGTATTAACATTCGTGGCGATACTTATCGGCGGCATCGTTGAGATCGTCCCCACCTTTTTGATAAGATCAAACGTTCCGACGATAGCAGCCGTCACACCCTACACACCTCTGGAACTGCATGGCCGTGACATCTTCATCAGGGAAGGATGTGTGAATTGTCATACTCAAATGGTTAGGCCCTTTCGATCGGAGACAGAGCGATACGGAGAGTATTCAAAGGCAGGAGAGTTTGTGTATGATCATCCATTCTTGTGGGGTTCAAAGCGAACTGGCCCTGACCTTCACCGAACCAGCGGCAAGTATTCTGATTCGTGGCATTACAATCATATGTTGGCGCCTGATGCTGTTTCAACCGGATCGATCATGCCGCCATACCCATGGTTGTTTGAGCAAACCATCGACCTGGATGAGACGGCTGGCAAGATTTCGGCACTACGAAAGGTTGGTGTTCCGTACCCTGATGGATATGAGGGCCAGGCAAATGAAGACCTGATGAAGCAAGCCAAAAACATGACAGAGAATCTAGGTATGGAAGGTATAGAAGTAATTCCTGAGTCAGAAATCATTGCCCTGATCGCCTATCTCCAGCGTCTTGGTAAAGACATAAAAGCAGAAAAAGTAGCAGAAAAGTAAAACACTTATGTACAAAGACATTCTTCAAGGCATTGATCACATAGCTGTTTGGCCGATCATTTCATTTTCCATTTTCTTTATTTTCTTCATTTGCCTTTTGTGGTGGGTTTTCAGTGCCGATAAAACATACATACAGAAAATGAAAGGCCTTCCTTTTGAGGATGAGTCGGAACCAACAGGTGGTTGGCCATGGCGTAAGGTATTGGTACTTTTTCTATTTCTGATGCCGGGCTCCGAGCTGATGGCTCAGGAGACATCCGATCAATCATTCTGGATCGACCCATTCAATAATCCTATGATGCCGCTGTATGTTACAACAACGCTTGTATTTGTAACACTCGTGTTGGTCATGGTGGTCGCCGTTTACATGCTGAAGGTACTGAACATGTTTGTTCATCAGGCGGAAAAGGAACGTGCTGAGAAGTTGGGAATGACCTATGTTCCCAGCGTTTCATGGTGGACAAAGTTTTGGGATCAATTCAATGCTTCCGTTCCCCTTGAGCAGGAAAAGGACATCGATCTAGGTCATGAATTTGATGGAATCCGAGAGTTGGACAATCATCTTCCGCCTTGGTGGAAAGGGCTTTTCTATGGTTCTATGGTATGGGCTGTCATTTACATGGCCATCTATCACTTCATGGGTTCCATGCCGCTTTCAGGGGCAGAGTATGAAAATGATGTTGCGCTGGCTGCGGAGCAGCTTCGCGCATACCGGGCCTCACAACCCGTTACTGTCATTGACGAAAATACTTTAACCTACACCAAAGAGGAAGCATTTATCACCAACGGGAAGAAAGTGTTCATGAGCAATAACTGCGGTTCATGTCACCGCAATGATGGGGGTGGAAATGCCATTGGTCCAAACCTGACAGACATGTTCTGGATTCATGGCGGTGATATAAGGACCATTTTCACAACGATCAAATCCGGTGTCGTGGAAAAAGGAATGCCCGCATGGGGAAAGGTGATGAGCCCTTCCGATGTCAGGGATGTTACATTCTTTGTCATGAGCCTGCAGGGTTCAAACCCTGACGGTGCAAAAGCACCTCAGGGAAAAGAGTATGTACCTCCTGTTGAAGAAACTGCCGATAGCATCAAACGTGTGGGCGACCGATGAGTCAGGACGGAGCGATGCGGGATGCTTCAGCGAATGCTGGTGAATTCTACCAGTACGATGAAGAGTTCCGTAACTCCATGGGTACGGTTGATGAGAAGGGTAAGCGCATTTGGGTTTATCCGAAGAAGCCGTCAGGTTCTTATCACCGTAAGAGGGTCGTTGTTACCATTTTTCTCCTTTCCCTTTTCTTCATTGGCCCTTTTGTAACAATTGATGACAACCCGCTACTTCTGCTGAATGTATTTGAAAGGAAATTTGTCGTCTTTGGTCAGATTTTTTGGCCGCAGGATTTCGTGCTGCTCGCGCTGGTACTGATCACCTTTTTTGTTTTTGTTATCCTATTTACCGTAGTGTTTGGCCGCCTTTGGTGCGGCTGGATGTGCCCTCAAACCTTGTTCATGGAGATGGTGTTCAGAAAGATCGAATATTGGATTGAAGGAGATGCCAACGAACAGCGACGGAATGATTCAGCACCATTCACTATCGCCATCGTTGTAAAGAAAATCGTCAAACAGGCAATTTTTCTTACCCTTTCCATCCTTATTGCCCACATCGCTATGGCCTACGTCATCGGAAAAGATGCGGCGTTGGCTATTATCATGAATTCTCCGGCTAATCACGTCACTGGATTCACGGCAATGATTGTATTTACGGGGATATTTTATAGTGTATTTGCGTATTTCCGCGAGCAAGCATGCGTTGTTGTGTGTCCTTATGGTCGATTGCAGGGTGTTCTGCTGATCAAGGATTCTATTGTCGTGGCCTACGACTGGCTCCGGGGTGAACCACGGGGGAAACGCAAGAAAGGAGTGATGAATCCGCCAAAAGTTGGTGATTGCATTGACTGCAAATTGTGCGTGCATGTTTGCCCTACGGGTATCGACATTCGGAACGGGACCCAATTGGAATGTGTCAACTGTACAGCGTGTATGGATGCGTGTGATGAGGTGATGTTGAAAATAGACAAACCTGCCGGACTCATCAGGTATGCGTCTCATGCTTCGATACAGAATGGAGTTCAGCGATTGTTGACAGCCAGGGTGGCGGGTTACTCTGTTGTTCTCTGTATACTTCTTGGCCTTCTGGGGTTTACACTGTTTACACGGTCGGAAGTTGAAACCACGATGTTGAAGGTGCCTGGCACTTTGTTTCAAAAGGCAGATGATGGATTTGTATCAAACCTCTACACCATAGAATTTGTCAACAAGACATTTGATGAGATGTCGCTGCAATTGAAACCTCTCAGCCCGGAAGGCATCTCGCTTTTCATGCCTGAAGGCGATCGGATTGTCCTTCAGGCAGGTGGGCTGGCAAAACGTATGTGTTTTATCAGGATTCATGCTGACCAAATCGAGCATTCAAAGACAGAAGTGACCCTTGGCGTGTACAGAGATCTTGAGCTCCTTGAAGAAGTACGTGTAAAGTTTATTGGGCCAGTAAAATCAAGTCAATGAACTGGGGAAAATCAATTGCCCTTGCGTTTGTTTTGTTTGCTGTGTTTATCGGCGTGCTTGTCGTTGTTTGCATTCGACAGGATATACCACTTGTAGCCGAGGACTATTATCAGCAAGAACTGATGTTTCAGGAACAGATTGACAGGATGAGGAACACGAGCGCTTTACCGGAGAAGCCTATTATCGGGGTCATTGGCACTGAGGTTGAAATACGCTTTGTTAGGCTATCAGACATATCAGAGGCGAGGCTTGAGTTGTTCAGACCCTCGAGTAAATCCATGGATCGGACTTTTGTTCTGACTCCTGCAGAAGGAGGCCGCATAAGAATGAACGTAAGTAATATGGCGTCAGGCATGTACAGGGCAAAGATGCGTTGGTCCATGGACGGAAAGCCGTATTACCTTGAACAGGTTATCTACTTGTGATGATTGTAA
This sequence comes from Cyclobacteriaceae bacterium, assembly GCA_016787625.1. Classification (GTDB taxonomy): domain Bacteria; phylum Bacteroidota; class Bacteroidia; order Cytophagales; family Cyclobacteriaceae; genus ELB16-189. Next base: position 10,968 of record JAEUUD010000007.1, on the reverse strand, counting down.
CGGCTTTCATGATTGGTTTTGTGGGCAGTTTGCATTGCGTAGGTATGTGCAGCCCTCTGGCGATGGCTGTTTCGTCAGTGACAAAGGCTGCGTTTGTTAATAGGGTCGTATATAATTCCGGGCGAATACTTACATATGCCGTTTTAGGCGCGCTTGCAGGCGCATTTGGTAGGTTGGCAGGTTTGACTGAAATACAGAATACCCTTTCCATCGTACTCGGTGGTTTTCTCATTATTATCGGGATTACCGGCGCAGGGCAATTCAGGATTCCCTTCATCAGCTCTCTGTTACATCACTTTAGTTTATGGGTTAAGAAAGTGTTTTCGCGACAACTGAAAGGCGGTTCATTTTCTTCGATGGCCCTTTTGGGCTGTATTAATGGGTTGCTGCCATGCGGGCTCACCTTCCTTGCCCTTGCCTATTGTGCATTATTGCCTGGTGCTGTTGATGGATTCTTGTTCATGATGCTGTTTGGGGCAGGTACGCTCCCTGCCATGCTTGGCTTGGTATCATTGCTTGCACCGGTCTTGCGCCAAGGGGGGTATCGCATACAGCAATTCAATACGATGTTCTTGATTGTTATGGGATTGCTCCTGATCGTAAGGTCTACCTCCCTGGATTACCGAGACCTCAGACCCAGAGAGACTGTCAATACGGAAGTAGTTTGCCCTTAACTACCTCGCGACGTTCCACCTGACGATTTTCTCTAGTTTAGTAGGCTGTAATACCCTGATCTTGCCACCTTCAATTTCTATCAAGCCTTCATCCTTGAAATCGGAAAGAACGCGGATAACTGATTCGGAAGCTGTGCCGACAATTTTGGCAAGGTCATCACGTGAGATTTGAATCTTGTCTTTATTGTCTTTCAATTGGATGACTTTAAGCAACGCTTCTGCCGTTCTTTGCCTCACAGAACTATAGGCCAGGTTCAGTAACTGTTTTTCCTTTTCTGCCACTTTCTTGCACAACAGGGAAATAAAGCCTGATGCAACATCATGGTGGCTGTAGAGCAGAGCGAGGAAATCATGCTTGGGTATAACGATGACCTCAGCATCCTGCATGGCCACGGCAGAATCGTGATAGTCACTTCCTTCAAGGATGGGTTCAAAGCCGAAAAAGTCATTTTCCCTGTATAAGTTGGTAATCAGTTCCTTTCCATCCTGATGGGACTTGAATATTTTGACATCGCCTGATTTGAGAAAGTAAACATACTGTGGTGCGTCGCCTTCACTGAAGATTTCGGTCTTCTTCTTGAATTGCTTCACCTTTTTGTCTTTACATAGATCCTTGAGGTTAAGCACTTTTTGTGCATCCCGGATAAATGTTTCTAAACCTTCAGGAGTGCTATGGTATTCATCAACCCTTAGTGCATGTTTCTTTAGCCGTACGTCAACAGCATTGAGGAGCTCGGTTTCGCTGAAGGGTTTGGTCAGGTAGTCATCGGCCCCTAATTCCATACCCTTTCGTATGTCGGCCTTCTCTGTCTTCGCGGTGAGAAAGATGAATGGGATTCTGGCTGTTTCTTCACGCTGACTCAGGATGTGTAGGACACCGTATCCATCAAGTTCCGGCATCATGATGTCGCATACAATCAGATCCGGAAGTTGTTCCTGGGTCATTTGAACACCCGCCTTTCCGTTCTCAGCGGAAATGACATTGTACCCTGCCAATTCAAGAATCTCACCCGTGTTTTCCCTGATCTCGGTATTATCTTCTATGAGAAGGATTTTCTTCATGTTGCCAAAGGTAATTGAATAGTGAAGGTACTCCCTTTACCATATTCACTGGCGAAAGAGATGGAGCCTTTTAGTAAATCAATGTAGCGCTTAACAATGTTTAACCCAAGGCCGGTACCCTGGATGTTAATCGCATTGGTTGCCCGGAAGAACCGGTCAAACACATGGAGCTGGTCTTCTTTGGGAATGCCTATTCCCCTGTCTTTTATATGGATGGTAAAATGCCTGGAATCCTGCACACCATCAAGGTTGATGATGGTGTTGTCCCCCGAATACTTGCTGGCATTGGAAAGAAGGTTGAAGAGAACATTTCGGAGCATCCTGGGGTCGGTCTTGATGGTTGGAGCTGACGTGTTGCAAGCGATAACGATTTCCTGCCCCGGTTTCAGTTGTAGTTTGATTTCTTCAACGATGTCGTTGAATAACTCAAGAATGGCAACCTGCTCCGTAACAATATCCACTTTGCCTTCCTCAAGGCGTCCTACGGACAAGAAGTCATTGAGAATCGTTGTCAGATGATTCACAGAAATGCGGGCACGGCTGACGTGCTTGTCAATGCGATCCAGCTCGCCGGCCTTTCGATATTGGTCAATCAGGGAAATAGAGCTGAGAATGGTGCTAAGCGGGGTCCTGAATTCATGAGATGCAATGGACACAAATTTGGACTTCATATCATTGAGTTCGCGTTCTTTCTCAAGCGCCTTTCGAACTTCCTCTTCGGCTTTCTTGCGTTCAGTCACCTCGCGCTCGAGGTTTTGAATAGAGACATTCAGATCTTCAGTACGGCTTTTCACTTTTTTCTCCAGCTCAGACGCATACACGATCAATTGCTCTTCACTTTGCTTCAAAGCATCTTCCGCCTTTTTTCTTAAGGAAATGTCACTGATAAACGCAATGGCAATGAATGTACCGCCGGCTGTTGAATAGCTAAGACTGATCTCTACTGGGAACTCGGTGCCGTCCTTCTTCAATGCTGTCAGGTCGCGTCCAAGTCCCATACGGCGAGGAACAGGACTGTTGTGGAAGGAATCCCGGAACAGGATGTGCTGAGTTCTGTACCGTTCCGGAAGCAATTGTTCCATACGCATGCCCGGGAGTTCCCCGGTGGAGTAGCCGAACATTTTTTCTCCAACCGGATTGACCACCAGTATCTGGCCTGCCTTATCCACCACCACAATGCCCTCCATCATGCTTTGAAAAATTTCTTTCAATGCATCTCCTGAGATCACTGGCCTCCCAAATAGAACCTTGGATGAATCCATAGACAGCAAAAATATGATTTAAATCATTCTGACGCCTGAGAAAGTAGGGTCAGACTTACAAGAATCAGTACCTACGTTTGTTGGCTGAATACCCTGCTAATGCCAGTGTCAGGAACACCTTCACTATTGTGCTTGATTGATTTTTCTGAAGCATCTGTACAAGTTCTTCAATGGGCAATACTGGAAGCGCGCACTCGAAATATGCACATCAGTATTTTGTATCCGTATCGCCTTGATCAACTGAAAAGGCGTGATAACGTTGTGCAGTCAAAGTTGGCGATAGAGCATGAAGCCCTGGCAAAGTTTGATGCATTGGCAGCGCAGCTCCTCGGAGATCAGCAAGTAACATTTGATTTCCGTACGGAGGTTGGATTTATACGTGACCGCATTCAGGAGTATACCCGCAAGAATAATGTCTCATTGCTCGTGATGGCAAGAAGTATGGCGATCGGCAATGCAGAGTCGTTGGAAGAACTGGTCGATGAGATTCGTGTACCCCTGGTGATTGTGCCTTCAAGGAGTGAATAATGGTCGTCCTATTTCTTCTTTGACTTAGGATAACTCATTTTTGGAATTGGAGCGGAATGACGCTCCTTGAATTTTGTTTTTGTTGTAATGATCCGCGAAATACCCATGGTGAAGCAGAGGTAAATGTCACGACGTGTGCCTGAAAGATCAGGAGCTCCTGGGTTTCCCTGAAAATCTGCAGCGCCGCTTGGGTTCTTCAACTGATCCAGGTAGGTGCTGGTGCGTGAGTCGAACAAGGCAAAATTCGCGCGGCCATCGCACATGATACTCCAATGATCATTGAGGTCAAGATCAGCGCGCATGCCTACGCCACCGAAGAGCTGAAAACTGTTGAATTTATCCTTCGAAACATGAACGAGGTCTTTAACATCGGGAACAAATACGCCGTCATAAACGACCGTGTATCCGGGGTCGGTGGGAACAGAGACACCAACGGGGTACCTGAGTTTTGAAGCCACATGAGTAAACGTTTCTGTTCCGTCGATCAGGAAGCAGAAGTCCAGCGCCGCAACCATGCTCAACCGGAAGAAGGCCATACTATTCAGGTGGAATTTCAGTGCGAGGGGCAGGCTAAAGTAGTTCATATTGATGTTCCTTGAGCCCACATCTCCACCTGTCGTATTCTTAATGATGTAATTCTGCCCTACAGACAAGTAGCTCGGCGAGATGACAAAGCCCAGGCCCGGTTTGTCATAACCGTAATGAAAGCCGAATGGCGTCCCGTTGATCGCAAACTTTGAAACAAATCTTGGGTCGCTTTCCAGTCCCTGATCAATGGTAATAGGGACACTAATTCCCCCAAACACGCCGAACGACTCAACATTTTGAGCGCTAAGTTGCTGAGTAAGAAGAGCCAGGGATAGACTGAAAAGGACCTTCCTCATGCGAGGGACTTGGGCTTAGGTGATGAATTCAATTGTTACTGCATAGCGCAGGTTTACAAAACTAAGAGAAAATAGCCATTTGGCCGATACATAATAACGCCCGGTGGAGTATTTTGCGTGTACGGCGCAGTGAATTATACAAGTGGATTGTCGCCGTGCGCAGCGCATGAAAAATTGGATCCGTCCCTACGTCGCCGGGGGTAACATCTACATCGCACTTTGTGCACACTTGCTGCTGATCCTCATCCTGTTCATGGTGTGCCGATGGGTATTTTACCTGTTTAACATCGACTTTTTTCCAGGTATGACGCTCAGCCGCTTTATGCGGATCTCGGCAGGTGGCGTTCGTTTTGATCTCACGGCTGTTCTCTACCTGAATGCCCTCTTTGTGCTGCTGATGATCGTTCCACTCAAAACCAGATTCAAGGGGTGGTATCAGCGTGCCCTCAAATATCTCTTTGTTTTAACCAACACATTGGGGTTGGCTGTCAATGTGGCCGACACGATTTACTATCGGTACACGCTCAAGCGCACTACACTCAGTGTCATGCAGCAGTTCAGGAATGAACAGAACTTTGTCAGCCTCTTTTTTCAATTCTTCATGGACTATTGGTATGCGGTACTTTTTCTGATTGCCCTCGTTTATCTCATGATCATCGCTGTCAACCGAATCAAGGTTGCAGGGCCGGTTGTACAGAAACCTGTTCTCTTTTACTCGTCCGGTATCGTCGGCATGTTGATCATTTCAGGACTTGTTGTCGCTGGAATTCGTGGAGGGTTTGGAGAAAGCACTCGCCCGATCACCTTGAGCAATGCGGCCCAGTACGCGACGATGCCTAAGGACATCAACCTGGTCCTTAATACGCCATTTGCCTTGTTGCGAACGGCAAGAACACCGGTCATCGAAAAAGTGAATTACTTTGAGTCTGACGCCTCTGCGGAAGCGATTTTTTCCCCCGTTCACCAACCTCGTGACTCTTCGGCATTCTCTCCAAAAAATGTTGTGATTATTATTCTCGAGAGTTTTTCGAGGGAATTCTTTGGCATCTACAATCCAAACACCAGGGGATACACTCCGTTTCTTGATTCGCTCATCGGTCATTCCCAGGTATTTCAGTATGCCTTTGCCAACGGAAGGAAGTCGATTGACGCCATGCCAAGTGTGATCTGCAGCATCCCGGCCATCGAAGTGCCGTTTGTGCTTTCTCATTATTCAGGCAATCGTGTATCAAGCCTCAGCAGACTATTGAAAGAGAAAGGATATTACACGGCGTTTTTTCATGGTGCTCCAAATGGCTCCATGGGATTCCAGGCATTTGCCAACACCTGTGACTTTGATGATTACTTCGGCAAGGATGAGTATGGCAACAACCAGGACTACGATGGGATATGGGGAATCTGGGATCATAAGTTCCTCGATTTCTACGCAGAAAAAATGAACACCTTCCAACAGCCTTTTTACACGAACTTCTTTTCGGTCTCTTCTCACCACCCTTACAACCTCCCGGAAGATTATGAAAACGTTTTCAAGGGCGGGGACCTTACCATTTACCGGTGTATTGAGTATACCGACCAGGCACTGCGTACTTTCTTCAGGAAGGCATCGAAAATGCCCTGGTATGGGAACACCATTTTTGTCATAACAGCAGATCATGCTTCGGCCCAGATTCACCAGGCTGAATACAACACCTCGTGGGGCTACTTTGCCATTCCGATTTTCTTCTTCGAACCTGGTTCCGGGCCGCAGGAGATGAAACACTCCATCATGCAGCAGATTGATATCATGCCGTCCGTTCTTGGCAAATTGCACTACGATAAACCTTACATAGCCTTCGGGAGGGATGTGTTTGATTTAACCACAAAGCCCGTGGCATTTAATTTTCTGGACGACACGTATCAGTCCTTTTCCGATCGGTTTCTTCTTCAGTTTGACGGTACCAAATCTGTTGCCCTATACGACTTCAGAAATGATCGTTACCTGACAACCAATTTGATTCAGCAATTACCGGATACGGTCAACGTGATGGAAAAGCAGCTCAAGGCTTTCATCCAGCAATACAAAAACAGGATGGTCGATGATCACCTCACGACTGCCGGATCCCAGTCGCCGAAATGATCAGGCGAGGTTGTGATAAACGTTCTGAACATCCTCGTCTTCTTCGAGGGCGGTGATACACTCCATCACCTCGTCAAGTTCTTTTTCACCAAGGTCTTTGGTTGTGTTGGGGATGTATTGCAGTTCGGCACTTTTTGCAGCCAATCCTTTTGATTCCAGGAACTTCTGCATCTGTCCGAATTCGGTAAATTTTGTGTAGATGATGAGTTCCTCTTCTTCACGGTGAATGTCCTCTGCACCAGCATCAATGAGGTCAAGCTCCCACTGATCAAGATTAAGTTTGGCAGGATCAAATTTAAATACACCCTGACGAACAAAAAGAAAGGACACTGAGCCGGAGTTTCCCATACTGCCACCATTCTTGGAAAAATGTAAGCGAATATTGGCTACCGTGCGCGTGGCATTGTCTGTCGCGCATTCTACAAGGATCGGAACACCGTGTGGGCCGTATCCTTCATAGACGACTTCCTGAAAATCCTTTTCTTCCTTGGATGATGCACGCTTGATGGCGGCTTCTACCCGGTCTTTGGGCATGTTCACACCTTTGGCGTTTTGAATGGCCATCCTAAGCCGTGGATTATTGTCCGGATTAGGACCGCCGGCCTTTACGGCAATGGCAATGTCCTTTCCAATACGGGTAAAGGCTTTGGCCATACGGTCAAAGCGTGCAAACATTTTGTGCTTTCTCTTCTCAAATATGCGACCCATGGGATAGGGGGTTAGTCAGGCAAGTTGCAAAAATATCACGCTGCGTGAAAAGGTCAAACTTCACCGGCAAGACCCGATGAATACAATTGAAACTCCATGGCGCTGGTTTCTGAAAAGCCATCAACGGTAAGATCGTCAAAGATGGCTTCATCAAAGGTAAGGTCCCTGGAGCTGACTTTACCGCCTGGGTGGATGATCAATTCGGCCCCTTTCAGGTGAATCGGGTTAACCCTGACCAGAATGGTCGTATCATCAATTTCTTTTTTGAAATAGCGATGTACGATATTTGAACTCATGGCTGACAGGATTCAGATGCCGGAGCAATTTACGACCGACCGGCTGGTGATATCACGTTTGAGGGGCGAAGATGCAGAAGAAATTTTCTATTCCTATGCCAGCAAGCCCGTAGCAACCAGGTTTGTTTCCTGGCCTACACATCAACGGATCCAGGATACGAGGCAGTTCTTAGCGTATACACGTTCGGCCTGGCAAGCTGGCGTTGACTTTTCGTACGGTATTCGCCTTAAGAATCATCGGTTCATAGGGAGCTGCGGCGTGATCAATGATTTGGGCAAGATTCAATTTGGATATGTCTTAAGCCCAACACACTGGAGGCAGGGGTATGCAACGGAGGCTTGCTCCATGTTGATGAGGTTGCTGCGCGCTACGCCAGGAGTCCATACCGTGGGAACATTTATTGACGCTGAGAACATTGCTTCTGAAAGGGTGCTGCTCAAATCAGGTTTAATGGTTGTTGATCGGAAACCGAAATGGTTTGCCTTTGTCAATCAGGGCAATATCCTAAAAGACTGCGTGCTTTTTGGTCTGCCGTTGACGGGATACCAGCGATAAACCTCTTATTGTATTTTAGGCTCACCGTGACTATAATTGCCACCTCAATATCTAAGACACATGGGAAAAGGAGACAAAAAGTCCAAGAAAGGTAAGATCTGGAGAGGTTCTTACGGCGTATCCAGAAACAAGAAAGGCATTAAGTCCAGGCTGAAGCGCATTTCATCCAAACCTTCAGCTGCACCGGCTGCTGCCGCAGAAAAGCCTAAGGCGAAGCGCGCTCCCCGCAAGAAGGACGCTGCAGCAGAATAACTATTTACTCAGGATGATCATCCATCAGGTGATATCCGATACCAAAGAACCCGCATCCCGAATGTTGCGGGTTCGGTCTTTTCACATGGTACTATGGGGGATGTTTGCCTTGATTGCTGCGTCGTGTTCAACCGGCAAGGAAGCCGACGCTGATTATATCGCAACGATTGACCAATGGCATAACAAGCGTCTTGAAGCGCTAAGAAGCGAGCGGGGATGGCTCAACATCGCAGGACTGTTCTGGCTTAAGCCGGGCATCAATACGTTTGGTTCAGGGCAAGACAACAACCTGATATTTCCATCAACATGGGGCGTGCAGCAAGCAGGGTACTTTATGTTGAGCGGGGACACCGTCAGTCAGGTGATCGCTACGGAGGGCCTTGTCACTTCCAATGGCATGGCGGTCAAGGAATCCATTGCATTCAATCCGGATTCTACCAGACAACCTATTTTCGAGTCGGGTACGTTGAGATGGTTCGTCATCAGACGTGACAATCGATTTGGCGTGCGGCTCCGTGATCTCAATCACCCTAACTTAAAGTCTTTCGAAGGTATTGATCGCTTTCCTGTCGATGCAGAGTATCGCGTCAATGCCAAGTGGGAACCTACTCCCGGGAAGACGATTCCAATTACGAACGTCTTGGGTCAAACTACACAACAGCCGGCACCAGGTACCCTGATCTTTTCTCTTAACGATGTTGAGTATCGCCTGGATGCATTGGATGAAGGAGGGGATGAATTGTTCATCATCTTCGGTGATGCGACAAATGCCAGGACGACCTATGGCGCCGGTCGCTATCTCTATGTTCCAAAACCGGGAACTGAGAATTCAGTCATCGTGGATTTCAACAAGGCAGAGAACCCGCCATGTGCGTTCACAGAGTTTGCCACCTGCCCCTTGCCGCCCATCCAGAATGTGCTGGACATTGACATAAAGGCAGGAGAGAAGAACTATGATCATCATTAAGGTTCATCATGCATAAGACAACGCTGATATTAGCCTTGATTTTCCTTGTGAGCTGTCGGTCCTCACAGAGGATGACCGTTCGCGATATCAATGCGGCAGAGAAATTGATCGGCGTTGAGTTTACAGAAAAGGAAAAGCGCACGATGCTCGGATACCTGGATGACAACAGGAGCGGCTATGACAGCATGCGTAAGATACGACTGGATCAACAGTTGGCGCCTGCAACCTATTTTGACCCACGTCCCGATCACTTCACGCCAAAAGTAAGGGCGCAAGGATCAGTGTGGCATCTGCCTGAACAAGTTGAATTACCGGCCACAGACGAAGCGATCGCATTTCTCTCGGTGGCACAGTTGAGCAACCTTATAAAATCCGGTAAGCTTACTTCCACACGACTGACCAGCATCTACCTTGGTCGCCTGAAGAAATACAAGGATACGTTGGAAGCGGTCGTCACCATCACGGAAGACCTGGCACTCAGACAGGCGGCGAGGGCGGATGAAGAAATCAAAGCTGGGAAGTATCGTGGTCCTCTCCATGGAATTCCCTACGGCATCAAGGACTTATTCTCTGTACCTGGCTATCCCACTACATGGGGAGCTGAGCCATACAAAGATCAAGTGATCAACGAGACAGCCACGGTCGTGAAAAAACTGGAAGAAGCCGGGGCTGTGCTTGTTGCCAAGCTGGTTTCAGGAGCCTTGGCGCGTGGCGATGTCTGGTTTGGCGGAAGGACAAAAAATCCATGGGACCTCAAGCAAGGTGCCAGCGGCTCTTCAGCGGGTTCAGCTTCTGCGACAGCTGCGGGATTGGTTGCATTTTCCATTGGCACCGAAACCCTTGGATCCATCATTGCGCCATCGTCACGATGCGGAGCCACAGGACTTCGCCCTACATTCGGCAGTGTCAGCAGGCACGGAGCGATGAGCCTGTCGTGGTCGATGGATAAAGCTGGACCGATCTGCCGTTCAGCACATGATTGTGCGCTGGTGTTTGAGGCCATCAGGGGTTCGGAAGGATTGAAAGAGAAGGATCGGTCGACGGTAGATTATCCGTTTTCGTTCCATCCACCACAGGATCTGAAAGGATATAAGATTGGTTATTTCTCTAAACTGTTTGACAACGATACCACCAGAACAGGATCTCCCAATCAGGAAACGTTGGCCCTGCTGAAGGCAAGAGGCGCTGAGCTCAAAGAAGTGTCCTTGCCAGACTCCGTTTATTTCAATGCTTTTGATATCATTCTGCGCGCGGAAGCTGGTTCCTTTTTTGATGAGCTGGTGCGTGAGCACCGGGACAGGCTGCTCTCGGAACAGGAGGAAGGATCGAGGGCCAACTCGTTGCGTCAGTCCAGGTTTATTTCAGCCGTAGAATATCTTCAGGCTTACCGCCACAGAAAACTGCTGATTGAGAAATTCAACAGGATGATTGCGCCGTTTGATTTTATTGTTGGCCCGGAGGATGGTGACATTTCGCTGATTACCAACCTTACAGGGCATCCGGCTATTGCCATTCCAAATGGCTTTGACAAGCGGGGCCGGCCGACATCCATTATCCTCATTGGCAATCTCTATGATGAGGGTCCGATGCTGGAGGCGGCATACTTGATCCAGGAAGCTACCGGGCATGAGGAAAAGCACCCTGATTTTTTCATGCGCTAGTT
>JAEUUD010000079.1 GCA_016787625.1 Cyclobacteriaceae bacterium | reverse complement strand
GCCTGAGAATTTGATCTCCGGAACTTTGCAGACGAAAGCTCCTCTTCTTTTTTAGAAGAGAAAGTTGCACTACATTCGGACCGCTCTTTATGCAAAAGAAAGTCACCAAGTCGATCAAGCCGATAGAGAAACAGTCGGATGTGGTACTGATGGGAGCGGGCATCATGAGTGCGACCCTGGGGGTTATCCTCAAGGAACTTAATCCCAACATCACCATTCAGGTTTTTGAGCGTCTGGACGAAGCTGGAACGGAAAGCTCGGATGCCTGGAATAATGCCGGAACCGGCCATGCGGCATTCTGCGAATTGAATTACACACCTCAGAAGGCTGATGGAAGTGTCGACATTGCCAAGGCCATCAAGATTGCTGAACAGTATGAGGTTTCGCGGGAGTTCTGGTCCTACCTGGTAGAGAAGAAACTTATTTCTGATCCCTCATCGTTCATCACCCAGGTTCCCCATATGAGTCTCGTTTGGGGAAACACCAATGTAGAATTTTTGAGGACGCGTTATAAAGCCATGCACACCAACCCTATGTTTAAGGGGATGACCTGGTCAGAGAACAGGGAAGAGATGGCGCAATGGGCCCCCATCGTCATGAAGGGTCGCTCGGATAAAGATCCACTTGCTGCTACACGCATGGAGATAGGAACCGATGTTAATTTTGGAACGTTGGCCCGTGGCATGTTCAGACACCTGAGCAAACAACCTGGTGTTAAAATACACTACAATGTAGAGGCGCTGGACCTTGATCCTGACGGCAAAGGCGGATGGAATGTGAAGGTGAAAAACCTGCTCAATGATCAGAAGGACAAGTCCAATACAAAATTTGTTTTCATCGGTGCTGGGGGTGCGACACTTCACCTGCTCAAGAGGGCTGAAATTGAAGAACGAAATGGATACGGTGGATTTCCTGTTGGCGGCCTTTGGCTGAAATGCCATAACAAGAATCTGATCCAGGATCATCGTGCCAAGGTGTACGGCAAGGCATCGGTTGGTGCTCCTCCCATGTCGGTTCCACACATTGATACAAGGGTCATCGATGGGAAAAAAGAGTTGCTCTTCGGACCCTTCGCAGCGTTCTCCACCAAATTTCTCAAGAATGGTTCCCTGATGGATCTTCCAAAATCCATCAAACTTGACAATGCCATTCCCATGATCTTCGCCGGCTTGAAGAACATGCCGTTGACAAAGTACCTGATCGAGCAACTGAGACTTTCTCCGGAAGACCGACTCGTTTCCCTTCAGGAGTATGTCCCGTCAGCCAGGTTGGAAGACTGGGAATTGAAAGAAGCCGGCCAACGGGTTCAGGTCATCAAGAAAGACAAGGAGCAGGGCGGCGTACTTGAATTTGGTACTGAGGTCGTTGTCTCTGCCGACGGAACCGTAGCAGCCCTGCTTGGAGCATCACCTGGTGCCTCGACAGCAGCAGCCATCATGATGGGCATGCTGAGCAAATGCTTCAAGAAGGAATTCAAAACAGATGCGTGGCAGAGCAAATTAAAAGAAATGTCACCTTCATTTGGAGTGGCCCTGTCAAAAGATGAGAAGCTCCTTCAGCGATCACGTGAGCATACGGCGTCCGTCCTGCACCTGAAGTAATCATCCTAACGAAGGATAAATTTCACGCCGAACGACGGATCAGCGGCGACGGCCACGTACCCACCTGACCCTACTTCGATGAATGGCTTCAGATCCAGGGAAATAGAGATGGGGATATTGTCAGGAAGCCGGTACTCGATCCCCACAATTCCGTTGATCCCAAACCCCACAGGATTATTTTGCCGGGTGTCTATTTCGCGACCAAAATTCGAAGAGCGGTTGTTGTTGTAGAATGCCAGGTGAGCACCGCCACCGTAGTAGACGTAAAGACCCACGGCTTCGTGAACAGGCATATGCTTTTCCAGAAGCATGGTGATGCTGAATCCATTTCCGAATGTTCCCAGAATACCTTCAGCCGCCATCGTCGGTTTGTAAAAGTGCTTTACCGATAATCCACTGGTCCCTCCAATGCGGATCCCCAGCGACGTATTGTACTGAGCGATTGTATTAATGGATATGAAAACCAAAACAAAGACGATACAATTCCTGTATGTTGACATGACTTTTTTTTAATGGTTGAGAAAAAAAGAGGAGGCGGGTAGTGGTGCACCCGCCTCCTTCCCTTGCTATCCTGGATTAAAGGACGACCTTCTCCAGGGCGCTGATCTTGTTTACAGCTTCTTCCTTACCGTAGAACAAGGCAAGCTTATAAAGCTCCAAAGCTTCTTTCTGGGTTTGCTTCTTCTTCTTTGGAGCAAAGTGAGTGCGCTTGGCTGTTTCTTCTACAGCGGTAGCACGTGCATAAAGTGCCTCACCCTGGTCGATCCTGGCTTTTGTCACCAGTTGCGCGACCTGATCCTGAAGCTGCGCGGTCTCGATTTGCTTTGCCTTGATCTGGCTCAGCTTATCTTCCAGCTCTGCTTTTTGGAGGCTCACCGTTTGAACCAGGCCGGAGTTTTGGTCACGGTAGTGCTCGACAGTTTCCTTGAGCGCTGCTACTTCATGATTCCGCTGATCCAGATCGGCTCTTAGCCGTTTGATCACCGCCTTGTAAGCCCCATCCGTTGATTTCCTGGCCGTACGCTCAAGGGCAACAATCCTGGCTTCGGTCTTCTTCACATACTGGTTGATGTCAACCATCCTGGATGTGTAGGTTGCGTAACTCGCGCCTTCGAGCATATTTGTCCGAATGACGCTCCTGTTTGCATCAATAGAATCGATCAGTGCGCCTACCTCGGCCAACGTCTGGCTCATCTGACGACTTACCGTCACTTCATTGCGTAATGAATCGAGTGAAGCTCTCGAGATTTCAACTCGATCAATGTCACAGCTAACCATCAGGCCAACAGCAGACAATACCAACAACATGCTTCCTTTCATGGGTTTGTTATTTAGTGAACACTTGAATTTCCGTGCTTTCGCACTACCCTTTATAACGTTGAAATGAGGGTAATCCCGTGAATTCGGAGATAAAGCGGCAATTCACCCGATGGTTGACCGGATAGGGGGACGGATGGTGATCCCTTCAAAAGGAAAAAATGAGCCTTACTTGACGAGCGGGCCTTCCCAAAGAACCTGATCGATTACCCATCGATCATCCTGTCTGGAAAGCAACAGATAGTCGTATCCCCACCAGGCGGTCACTTTAGCAGCTGCGATATGCTGCATGACATCGAGTACTTCCACTTTTTTTGGTGATTCCGGCTTGGCAAAATTCTTTTTGGCGAGTACCCTTTTTGAATAATCCACGGCCTGACGGAAGGTCATCTGGCCATCGGCCTGATAGGTGGTCGATTTGTCGTTTTTCCAATAGCCGAATTTGTACAAAGAAGGCCTGAGGCTCCTGATGATCTTGGCTGTGTCGCCTTCATAAAACCCTTCAAGGTAATCAAGGCAGGCGCGTTCTATTTTGGCTTTATCGGTTTGCCCTGAGGCCTGGAATGCGGCGCTAAGGAAAAGAACGATCATCAGGTGTTTCATGGTGGATAGGGTTCGTGCTTCTCTTGAAACGTTGGGTTTTCAAATAGGTTGGCCCTTGATGTACCGTCTGCTTCATCCTTTGGAGGATTTCAAAAGCCATATTACATTGATGCATGGAGGCTTCTGAAACGAAGGATTCGCTTAACCTGATGCGGAGCCTTGTCACCGCGATACAACCGCTGAATGATGATGCGTGGTTGGCATTTAGCAGGCTCTTTGAACCTCTTCGTGTACAGAGAAAGGAAATACTCACCCACATAGGTGGCAGGGAATTGTACCTTTATTTTGTTGTAGAAGGTGTTCAGCGTGTGTACTACAACGATGATGATGACCGTGAATCCACGTTGGTCTTTACGTATGCTCCTTCCTTCGGCGGTGTGCTCGATGCGCTCATGCAGCAAGCACCTTCCCGGTACAACTATGAATCCCTGACACCGTCGCGCTTTCTGCGAGCTCCGGCGAATGCCTTGTTTGAGACGATGAAAGAGCATCAGGGGCTCGAACAACTGGTCCGAAAAGGAATTACCTCAGCCTTGTCAGGAGTGTTGGAGCGACTGGTTGAACTCCAAAGTTTCTCGGCAGAAGAAAGATTCAGGTCTTTGCTTCGGCGCAGCCCCCATATTCTCCAGTTGGTACCTCACAAATACCTGGCAAACTACCTGGGTATTGATCCGACCAACTTCAGCAAGTTCATCAACTCTATTAAGATATAGAGCCATTGAATAATCTTGGTATTTGCCAAGAATCGAGACCGGAGGGTTCGTCACCTTTGGGTCAACAAAACAAAATTATGGAGAAGCAATCATCAATAGAACTTTTGCGTTCGCTGGAATCGCAGGTGGAAACACAGCTTAACGCTCTGATATGCACTTTTCAAAACCTGCAAGCTGAAGTACTTACCCGTCAGGCGCCCAATGGTGGCTGGAGCATCGCACAATGCCTGTGGCATCTCAACAGTTATGGACACCACTATTTGCCTGCGATCACCAAAGGCATGGCCAAGGGTTATCCCGCCAGCGATATATTTACAAGCACATGGATGGGGGCCAGGTTCACGAACCTGATGAAACCCGGAAAGAACATGACGAAAATGAAGGCATTCAAGAATCACCGGCCTCCATCTAACATTGATCCTCATCTGGCTGTTGCGGAATTTATCCAGCAACAGGAAACGCTTCTTGGTTTATTGCGAAAGGCTCACCAAACGGACTTGTCAAAAGTGAAGGTCCCTATTTCTATTTTGCCATGGATGAACATGCGACTCGGTGATGTGTTTCAATTTCTCATTGCCCACATCGATCGCCATCTTCAGCAAGCAGGAAGAAACATCAATTCCTGACAACACAACGGCTCACTTGCCGAGACAATATGTCCATCCATCAGCAGCTGTGAAGATCAACCTGTCGCTGGTCAATGTTGGCGTAGAGAAGATGGCCCCAAGAGCACCGTACATCTTTACGACCTCCGAAAAATTGCCAAATGTTGAAAGGACAGCGTCGGGATGCTTGCCTTCTGCATTGAAGTATTTCTTCCTATTGGCCTTGTATCCTTCTCCATCGAATGACCAAAGGATGGCTCCGGTCTTCAGATCGATGCCATACAGTTTCCCCATGAGCGTTCCAACGTAACCAACAGTCTGACTGACGGCAAAGCCTCCGAAGATATTATACTTAACAGGCGTGCGCCAATGTTCTGTTCCCAACCGGGGATCCATCGCGATCATGACATAATCATCTGACGTGCCCAGGTAGAGAACGGAGTCTCGTGAAACCGTCGCTGACAAGGCCCAGCCTTTTGGAAATTGCTTGTTCCAATGACAATACCCTGTGTTGATTTCCAGTGCATAGATGTTGTAGTCCCTGCTACCGATAAAAACCTGGTTGCGAGAAATGACAGGATTGCCTGTAACTTCACCATTGGGGAAGTACCGCTGACCCACCGTCTTGAATTTCCAGAGCTGTACGCCCGTTTGAAGCTGGAGTGCGTAAACGTATCCATCATAGGAACCAAAAATGATTTTGTCGTTGGCGATGGCGGGCCGGGTGTGCACGAGGTTGCCCGTCTTGAATGTCCAGGCCAGGGTTCCATTGTTGTTGACGGCATACAACACATCACCCATTCCAAAATAAATGCGATCGTTGTGAACAACGGGTGACGACTGGTAGTAATCCGCCCGGTCATAGATTCTCTCTCCGAGCGTGCCCTGTGGTGTTATAAACTGCCATGTGAGCTTTCCGGAGTTCTTGTTGATGTTATACAGGGTGGCGTCTTCACTGATGATATACACACTCTCCTTATCAATGGCAGGAGTCGACCGGCTTCCGGCCCTGAACTTATATTTCCACGCTTCCTTTCCGTTGGCAATGTCGATGGCATGCAGTGCGCTGTCCTGACTGGCAAAGTAAACAAAGCCGTTATCAGCAACCGGCGAGCCCATGATGGGCCCCGATTTGATTTTCCATTTCAGCTGAGGAAAATCCCTGAGGACGACAGGTTTTTGGGCACCAACTGCCGTGGTGAGCAGCAAGACGATGGAAGTAAGAAAAGTTCTCATGGTAAGTGTTTGGTGGAATAGAACTTGATTGAATGGAAATGGTTGCAAAAGTTATTCAAGTGTTTGCCAGACGATGATCATGCTGGTTTTAGCCCCACATTTTGGGTTATGGCTTCTCTTCAACAGCAACATAGAGCACCCGCTTCACGTTGACATTCATTCACCCCATATTTATGAATCACCACGCTGTAAGAAAAACCATTCGCGCCACGCTCACGCGTTCATGTTTGGCAGCCCTCCTTTTCCAATGGACAAGCGTGGCCGGCCAGAGCATTGCTTTAAGCCCTTCGATGCTTGAGCCCTTTAATGTGGAGATCTCGGAGGTCAATCATAAAGGTAAACCTGCTATCCGTGTTGTGGAGAAGGCCGGTACCCGAGGTGAGGCCATGGCCATTCTTACCGGAAGTAAATTAAAGAATGGTACCATCGAGGTGGAGCTTTCCGGTGACCGCAGACCAGAAAGTGATACCACCAACCGTGGGTTTGTTGGCGTTGCATTCCGACTATTAAAAAAGGACACAATGCAGTTTGAGTGCTTTTACCTTCGTCCGACCAACGGCCGGTCAAGCGACCAATTGCGTCGCAATCATGCTACTCAGTATGTGTCCATGCCCCAGTTTCCCTGGTTCAAATTGCGTAAAGAGAATCCAGGCGTTTATGAATCTTATGTTGACCTTGTTGCTGGTGAATGGACGAAGGTGAAAATTGTCGTTAAGAATCATCAGGCCAAACTTTATGTGAATGATGCCAGCCAACCCTGCCTTGTAGTTAACGATATCAAGCATGCCGCAGAAGATGGAATGATTGCACTGTGGATTGGTCTTGGCACAGAAGCGCACTTCCGAAATCTGAAGATAACGAAGGATTGAGGCTTATCGGATATTTAACAATACACCTTCTGGCCTCAGTGTGATGAGGGCCCGCATCTTTGGTTTTATACCGGTTGGCTTCAAATCAAATTTCTGCAGAAAGGCTTGGAGGAAAATGGCCATCTCAGCCATAGCAAAATTGTTACCGATGCACAACCTGGGACCGCTGCCAAAAGGAAAGAAGACCTTGCTCTTTTCTTTCTGATCTGCCTTAAGGAACCGATCGGGATTGAATGCCAGAGGGTCGTCCCAGTATTTAGTGCTGCGGTGAAGTCCAAAGTAAAACAGCGCGATGATTGTTCCTTTTGGAAACGAAAATCCCTCAAATGAATCGTCCTCCATGGCCACCCTGTCGCTGACCCATGCGGGAGGGTAAAGTCGCATGGATTCATGGATGACCGCCGTGAGCCTGGCGTTGGAGATGATCTCCTGAATTGACAATCCTGCTGTTTCATTCTTCAGCCTTGCCAACTCTTCAGGATGGGTTGCCAGCAGGTACAGCATCCATGTCAGGGCATTACCTGTCGTCTCATGACCGGCGATGAAAAGGATCATGATTTCATCCAGTATCTGCTCCTCATTCATGCCCTCTCCGGTGTCTTCATATCGGGCGTCGAGCAACATGTCCAGAAGATCATTATACTTTTTTCCACCGGACGTCCGCTCCCTGATGACTTCCAGCAGGATATTTCTTGTGTGTTGTGATTTGCCCAAATTCTCCTTAACCGTTCCTGATAATTCATACCACCAGCTCTTGTAGGGCTGCCGGATGTCGGCGATAACAAACTCCTGTATCTCACTGATAAATTTGCCCACTTGCTTGATCGTATGTGCAGGAAGTTGGATATCAAACAACGTGTTGAGAACGACATCGAATGCCAGCCTGTTCATCAATGGATAGATGTCCACCTGATCGCCCGCAGGAAATTCATCAACAAATTTGTCGATGGTGGTTTTCATGATCGAGTAGAGCCCTTGAACTTTTTGCGGGTGGAACCCAGGTTGTATCAATCGTCTTTGACGAAGCCAGTAAGATCCGTTGGATGTGAGCAGTCCATTGCCAATGAACCGACCCAGCTTTTCGGTCACCATGCGCGACTTGTGATAGTTCTTCTGGTTTCTGCGAAGGATATAGTCGATGAACTCTGGGTTCTGTGTAAGAATCATCCTTCCGCGAATGCCGTCAGTGACAGAGTACGACTCCCCAAAACGCTCAACGCTTTCCATCATGGTTTCAAGCGGACTTCGTACGACCTGAAGCGCCCTCTTGTATGTTCCGAAGAATGAGTATCCCGGAGGGAAAGTGTATGGTGTCATGTGCGATGAAGATAGCGGATTCCAGTGATACAAGGCGTAAGGAATTGAGTCATTGAGAGCGACTCAACTGAAAACGATCATTATATTCATGTTCAGGTGGATCAAAGAGCGGACTATATCGTCATCGGTTCAGGCTTTGGAGGGTCTGTCTCCGCCATGAGGCTGGCGGAGAAAGGCTATTCGGTCATTGTCATTGAAAAGGGCAAGCGGTGGAAGGCAACGGACTTTCCCAGATCGAACTGGAACGTTCGCAAATACCTGTGGATGCCTCTGCTGAAGTGCTTCGGGTTTCAGAAGCTCACCTTCTTTAAAGAGGTCTTCGTCATCTCTGGTGTTGGCGTGGGTGGAGGCTCTCTTGTTTACGCCAATACCCACATGATGCCTCGCGATAGTTTTTATGATAACCCTGTCTGGTCCCATTGGCGTGACTGGAAGACAGTGCTTGCACCTTTCTTCGAAAAGGCGCGGTTTATGTTGGGGAGTGAAAAATATACGAAGGAGCATGAGGAAGACAGGATACTGAAAGAAGTAGCTGTTGACATGGGTCGTGGTGATTCCTATAACCGGGTTGACTATGTCGGTGTGCACCTGGGGGATCCCCACACGTCCAGGGATCCATACTTCAAAGGACTTGGTCCCAATCGTCGGGGATGTATTGAATGTGCGGGCTGTATGGTGGGATGCCGTCATGAAGCAAAAAGCACACTGGATAAAAACTATTTATGGTTTGCTGAGCATACGTTTGGTGCAAAAGTCATTGCCGAAACGAAAGTTACCCGCATTGAACCTGTTGGAGACGGCTATCGGGTTCATACCGAGCAAAGCACTTCATGGTTTTCGAAGAGCCGTAAGGTTTACGAATCAAAAGGAATCGTGATGAGCGGAGGAGTTCTTGGAACACTGGATTTGCTGCTTCGCCAAAAGCACATGCTGAAAACCCTGCCTGATCTCTCCGATCAGCTTGGCAACAACATCCTCACCAACTCAGAGATGCTATCGGGTGTCGTTTCAGCAGACAGAAAATTGAATCATGGCATTGCCATCAGCTCTGTATTCAATCCGGATGATGATACACACATCGAGTTGTGCAAGTTTCCGGATGGATCCGGCGCTATGACCCGCCTGGCCGTTATGGCGGCAGGCAACGGCACACCGCCGGTGAGAACACTAAAAATGATTGGCAACATCATCACTCAGCCATGGAATTTCATTCGCTCCATATTCAATGTCAATTTTGCGCGGACGAGCATCATTTTTCTCATCATGCAATCGCTCCCCAATGCGATGCAGATGAAATTGAGGCGTGGCATCTTTGGGCCTTCTTTGAGTATCAAAAATGACCTGGGGCAACGTGTACCCAGTTTCATTCCCATTGGACAGGAAGCGCTGTATCGGTATGCCAAAAAAGTGAATGGCGTTCCTCACAACGCATTTTCCGAAGTCGTCTTTGGTTTGTCTTCCACAGCTCACATCCTTGGAGGCTGCCCTATGGGTAAGACAGGAGCCGACGGTGTGGTTGATGCAAATTTCAAGGTCCATGGGTATGAGAATTTCTATATTCTTGACGGAAGCATCATACCATGTAACCTTGGCGTCAATCCTTCATTGACGATAACGGCGCTTAGTGAATATGCGATGAGCCAGATACCCCGCAAGGTTGGATCCACGGTGAGAACCCTGGAAGAACGAATGGCTGATATTCAACCGTGAGCGCATTATTTTTCATTGCGTTTTGTCGTTAGTTTCCTGACATTGCTTTAAATCCACCACTTTTTATGAAATCATTCATCCTTTCATTTCTCCTACTTGTTTCAATCACTGTCACAGGCCAGACCGATAAGGTGAGACAGGCCATCAAAACAAAAGCAGATGCCATCGAAGCAAAGATGGTTGGCTGGCGCAGGGATTTCCATGCTCATCCGGAATTAGGCAATCGTGAGTTCAGAACGTCGGAAATTGTTGCCAAGCATTTGGAATCACTGGGATTGGAAGTAAAACGCGGTGTCGGGAAGACCGGCGTCGTAGGCATTCTGAAAGGAAACCTGCCAGGGCCGGTCGTAGCGTTGCGGGCGGATATGGATGCACTCCCGGTACTTGAGAAGAATGATTTGCCATATGCCTCCAAGGAAATGGGAGAGTATAACGGTGTTAAGGTGCCTGTCATGCATGCGTGCGGCCATGATACTCATGTGGCCATTCAAATGGCCGTTGCTGAAATTCTGACATCGATGAAAAAAGATCTCAAAGGAACAGTAAAATTTATCTTTCAGCCGGCAGAGGAAGGCCCCCCGGTGGGAGAGGAGGGTGGCGCTGCATTGATGGTGAAGGAGGGCGTACTTAATAATCCAAAAGTGGATGTCATTTTTGGATTGCATGCATCCTCGGCAACGGAAGTGGGAAAAATAAACTACCGACCAGAAGGTGCAATGGCGGGAGCAATGGATATGAGAATCACGGTAAAGGGTAAACCATCTCATGGCGCCTTTCCATGGTTGTCCGTTGACCCTATCGTAACGGGTGCCCAGATCATCAACGCCCTGCAGACATTGGTAAGCCGCAACCTCAACATCACGGAGAACGGCGCCGTCGTGACCATCGGGTCTTTTCATGGAGGCAACCGTTCCAACATTATTGCCGAGCAAGCTGAAATGATGGGTACCGTCAGAACGCTGAGCAAGGAAGATGAGGCATTCTTTATTAAGCGAATCAATGAGATCGCTGTGAATACGGCCGAAGCCGCCGGAGCAACAGCCATCGTTGAGCTTCCGCTGACGGTACGCTATCCGGTCACCTATAACGATCCCAAATTAACCGCACAGATGCTTCCCTCCCTGAAGAAAAGCGCAGGTGAGGACAATGTTGTCCTTGCTCCAGCCATGACAGGTTCGGAGGACTTCTCCTTTTTCAGCAATGAAGTGCCCGGCTTGTTTATTTTCCTTGGCGGAATGCCTAAGGGACAGGACCCATTGAAAGCTGGCCCACATCATACACCACAGTTTATCATCGATGATAGCGGAATGAAGCTGGGTGTGAATGCGATGTGTAACCTGGTGATGGATTACCAGAAAAATACAAAGTAGTCGTTATGACCGATCACCACCTCAGCTATTGCAACCATTGTACACGGAAGCAATTTGACATTCAGCGGGGTGTGTTGTGTGCATTGACTGGTGAAAAACCTGATTTTACGGGCGCGTGTCCAACGTTTGACGCAGCCGCAGGTGTTGATATGGCCAGTGTAGGTGTTATCAAGGCAGTGCTGCCAGCGAATGCCAGCCTTGGCAAACGTTTTGCCAACCTTATTATCGACATCATCGCCTATTATATCGTGGTGTTTATTCTGTCGTTTGTGATTGGTTTTATTATGGCATTCGTGGCACCTGAGATTCTCGATAGTATCGCGGAAGGGGAAACAAGCTTCGAGGTATATGCATTCGCCTACTTGGTGTACTTCCTTTACTATTTTCTCATGGAGAATACCTTTGGGCGAACCCTTGGCAAGTTAGTAACGGGTACCCGCGTGGTTGACCTGCATGGAAACAAACCGACGAGCGGAGCCATATTCAGAAGGACCATTTCACGTTTTGTACCGTTTGAGCAATTCTCCTTTCTTGGCTCCACGCCGACCGGATGGCACGACAGATGGACCGATACACTTGTCGTTGATCTGAAGAAGTAGATGACTGACCAAAAACATATTTCGATGAGATTCATTGCCTTCATGGCCTGCATGATGGTGGTCTTGGCCTGTTCACCAAAAAAAGAAACGGCAACAACGAATGATACCATGATTGCCAGGGTGGAGTCGAGCCTCGCCCCGGTGGTTAGAATTGTTGGTGACTCCCTTTGGACCATAGAAGAGCGAATGAAGCATTACGGCGTTCCCGGAGTGAGCATCGCCGTTATTGTCGACAGCAAGATTGCATGGACCAAGGCCTATGGGATCATGGATAAGGAGACGAAAGAGCCAGTAACGACCCAGACACTCTTTCAGGCCGGATCCATCAGTAAGCCTGTTGCTGCCTATGGCGCCTTAAGGCTGGTTGATGTAGGGAAGATAAGTTCAGAGGAAAACGTGAACACTTACCTGAGATCGTGGAAGCTTCCCGATAATGAGTTTACAAGAGAGAAGAAAGTAACCCTCAAACACCTGCTCAGTCATACTGGAGGAG
>JAEUUD010000078.1 GCA_016787625.1 Cyclobacteriaceae bacterium | reverse complement strand
CACAACGACGCCCGTCTCTGTTGACACATTCAGGTCAGGTGTTGCCCGAACAGCGGTAGAAGCCGGAGCTTCGATGGTCAATGATATCTCCGGAGGCAGCCTTGATCCCAACATGTTTGAAACCATCGCTGACCTTAAGGTTCCTTATGTACTCATGCACATGCGGGGCAATCCTCAAACCATGAGTAAGCAAACCCAATACGAAAACCTTGTGAAGGAAATGGCCCTTTATTTTTCGAAGAAACTGGAAGCCTTGCTGCGTTTAGGGGTAAAGGACATCATCCTCGATCCAGGCTTCGGTTTTGCCAAGACGGCGGACCAGAATTTTGAAATCCTTCAACACCTGGACTACTTTAAAATCTTTCGACTTCCAATCCTGGCAGGCCTCTCCAGAAAATCCATGATCTGGAAAACGCTGCAAACGGATCCCTCCAATGCGTTAAATGGTACAACCGCTCTCAACATGATGGCTCTTTCAAAAGGCGCCAGCATGCTTCGTGTGCACGATGTAAAAGAAGCCGTGGAAAGCGTGATCCTCAGTCAACAAATGCTAAAACAAAAAGTCTCCCTATGAAAAAAATACTCCTGATGATCCTGCTCGTTCAGGCACTCACAGCTCCAGCACAGTCTCCGACGAAACGCAAACTCCGCCCTTCCGACGTCTACCGTATCAAATCCATCGGCGATGTACGGGTATCACCTGACGCCAAATGGGTTTCATACATACTCACTACGGTGGACTCAGCAAAGGATAAACGCAACAGCCATCTTTGGATGATGAGTCTTGACGGTCAACAATCCATTCAGCTGACCCATGGTCCTGACGGTGTTTCGTCACCAAGATGGAGTCCTGACGGAAAGTACATTTCGTTCTCATCTTCCAGACAAGGTAAGAACAGCCAGGTCTGGCTGCTTGATCGTCGTGGAGGAGAAGCGAGAAAACTGACGAACATCAAGGCAGACCTTGGTGAATATGTTTGGTCGCCTGATGGATCACGCCTGGCCATGGTTATACAGGATCCACCAGACACCTCGAAGACCAAAACACAAAAGCCTTATGTGATAGATCGTTTTCAATTCAAACAGGACGTTCAGGGATACCTGATGAACCGCAAGAGCCATCTCTATGTGTTTGATGTGGCCAAAGAGAAACTCGATACGCTGACGCGTGGCAACTACAACGAAGGCTCTCCCGTCTGGAGTCCAGACAGCAAACAAATCGCTTTCGTCAGCAACCGGTCTGCCGATCCGGAGAAAAATGAAAACTCTGACATCTGGATCATGGATGCCCGCAAGGACGCCAAAGCAGTACAATTGACAACCTGGACGGGTTCAGATGTCAATCCCCGATGGAGTCCTGACGGAAAATCAATCGCTTACCTCCGCTCTACCTCCCCGGAGACATACATGATGTATGATCAGAATATTCTCGCGGTTGTGTCCACGACCGGCGGTGAACCAAGGTTACTCACCAAGGCCCTCGATCGCCCTGTCGGTGGTGCCATTTGGGATAAGGACGGCGCAAGCTTATCATTCCTGGTAAGCGATGACCGTCAACGATACATTGGTAAAGTGGCAGCTGCCGGCGGACCGGTTACAAAAGTGGCTTCCGGAAATCGGGTGTTCAACTACATCGAAGCCGTCGGTCAAGGCAACTATGTGGCACTAATGACTGAGCCGCACCTTCCTGCGGAAATTTATGTTGTAGAGAGCGGCAACACCCGTCGACTCACAAGCCATCACGACGAATTTGTTTCAAAGATCGTTTTTGCGTCTGTCGAAGGATTCACATCAAAAAGTAAAGACGGTACAAGCGTTTCCAACATCCTCTTTAAGCCTGCTGATGCAGCGCCGAATCAAAAGCTGCCAGCCGTTTTCTTTATTCACGGCGGCCCCGTTGGTCAAGATGAATTCGGTTTTGATCTTTCCAGACAGGTGCTCGCAGCCGCAGGCTATGCAGTCATTGGTGTCAACTATCGGGGCAGCGATGGTCGTGGTCTTGAGTTTTGTAAGGCGATCTATGCCGACTGGGGCAACAAGGAAGTGATGGACATCCATGGCGCAGTCGATCATCTTGTCAAAGAAGGCGTGATTGATCCTGACCGGCTTGGTATCGGAGGCTGGAGCTATGGTGGAATCCTCACGGACTATAGCATTGCTACCGACACACGATTCAAGGCCGCAGCAAGCGGGGCAGGCAGTGCGTTGCAGCTTTCCTTATATGGCCATGACCAGTATGTCAATCAATATGAGAATGAACTCGGCGTACCCTGGAAGAACCTTGACAAGTACCTCAAACTGTCCTACCCCCTGCTGAAAGCAGACAAGATCAAAACACCCACATTGTTTATGGTGGGCGAAAAGGACTTCAATGTGCCAGCCCTTGGCAGCGAACAGATGTATCAGGCATTGAGGTCGCTGAATATCCCGACCGGTTTGATCATTTATCCAGGTCAGTACCACGGAATTTCAACACCCAGCTACCAAATTGATCGTTTCACACGTTATGTAGAATGGTATGACAAGTACCTGCGGGGAATCACGCCGGTGAAGATTAACAAGGAGATTCGCTGACAGGTGCTGTCGTGGCGTATGGCTGAAATAAAGGCTAACTTTGATTTGTGACATTTTTATTCCAGATATTCTTTCTTGACGTAACCTGGGTTGACCTTGCCGATATCGGTTTGGTCGCCATTCTCCTTTACCAGGTCTACAAGATGATAAGGGGAAGCCTGGCCGTGAATATCTTTCTTGGAATCCTGGCACTTTACCTCATCTACCTTGTTGTGAGGGCCGCCCAGATGGAACTCCTTGCTACCATCCTTGGGCAGTTCATGGGTGTGGGGGTACTGGCGATGATTATTCTCTTTCAGCCGGAGCTGAGGAAGTTCCTGCTTGTGATTGGTCGCAGTACCGAACTCAACCGGGACTTTTTCAAGTCACTGGCACACTGGCGCACGAGGTATCACGACGACTTTGACGTCCACGAGGTAACGGAGGCAGTGAAGACACTTAAAGTAACCCGGACCGGAGCGTTGATCGTTTTTTCCCGCGACGCGGAGTTAAAGTCATACGTCGAGACAGGTGATCCATTGGACGCCGAGGTCACCAAGAGACTCATCCTCTCTATATTCAATAAGAACAGCCCCCTGCACGACGGTGCTATTATTATATATAAAGGCAGGGTGAAGGCTGCCCGGTGTGTCCTTCCTGTCAGCGAAAATGACCATTTGCCTCAGCATTTTGGCTTAAGACATCGTTCGGCCATTGGTATGAGTGAGAGCACCGACACGCTGCTTATTGCCATTTCGGAAGAGACTGGCAGGCTGATCCTGGCCCGCAACGGAAAGTTCCTCAAGGGCCTCAAACTGCGCCAGGTGGAACAGAAAGTACTGGAGTATCTCCACAAGGAAGAGCCCGAGAAGTGGGATGAATTACCATCGGAGCCTGAACCTGTTGAGGCCCCGGACGTTAAAGTCTGAGAGGTTAGCAAAGGGTATCTCATCGAAGACATTTTTTTGCTATCTTCGACTACGAAAACCAACTTTTTTATGAGATGAAAGAAGCCAGTCAGGTGAAGTTCTACTTTGCCAAGTATTTTTTTCTGGCATTTGGGTTGTTGCAGTGGTTGTGTGGAGTCCTCCTCTTTCTTCAGTCAGACCTTGACAGAACGAAAGGTGCCGCGCTGTTGTTTTTTACGCTCGGTCTGCTCGCCATCACCTGCTACATACTCATCGCCCCCAGGTTGAAGCGTGTTGCGCTCGGCAAGAGTCGTGTCACGGTATTCTCCAACGGCCAGGCCGTTCACTATGAATGGCCGGAAGTAAAGTGGATCAGGGCCGTCCCGTTTGTCAGCGTGTATAAACTCAAGCTGCGCGGAAAGAAGAACCGGATTTATTTCTTGCCGGAAGAACAGGAAGAGCCTGTTTATGGTATATATTCCGAGAAGCCGGCTTTGTCGGGAGCGCTGAAAAAGCGACTGAAGTAACTTACTTCAGCACACCAAGCTTCCTGCCCACTTCTGTAAATGCCCCGATGGCTTTGTCGAGGTGATGACGGTCGTGTGCAGCTGACATCTGTACCCTTATCCTGGCCTGCCCTTTGGCCACCACGGGGAAGAAGAACCCGATAACATAAATTCCACGCTCCAGCAACTGCTCCGCAAACTGCTGAGCCAGTGGCGCTTCGTATAGCATGATAGGAACAATGGGATGCTCACCGGGTTTGATATCAAAGCCAGCTTTGGTCATGGCTTGTCGGAAGTACTTTGTATTCTCTTCCAGCTTGTCGCGCAACGCCGTGGTCTCGGAAAGCATATCAAATACTTCAATCGATGCTCCGGTGATGGAAGGAGCCAACGTATTGGAAAACAAATAGGGTCTCGACCTTTGACGGAGAAGGTCAATGATTTCCTTTCTTCCGGAGGTAAATCCACCTGAAGCTCCACCCAGCGCTTTGCCCAGGGTGCCGGTGATCACATCAACCCTTCCCATTACGCCACGGTATTCCGGCACACCCCTGCCCGTCTTTCCAATAAATCCGGTTGAATGACACTCATCCGTCATGACGAGCGCTTCAAACTGATCAGCGAGATCACAAATCTTGTCGAGCCTGGCGATGGTTCCATCCATCGAAAAAGCACCATCCGTGACAATCATGATCTGTTTGGCTCCGGCTTTTCTGGCATCCTCCAGCTGCTTCTTCAAGTCGTCCATGTCATTATGCTTGTAGCGATAGCGCATCGCCTTGCACAGCCGCACACCATCGATAATGGAAGCATGATTCAGTTCATCTGAAATGATGGCATCCTCAGCTCCGAGCAAAGGTTCAAATACGCCGCCATTGGCATCGAAGGCCGCTGCATATAGAATGGTATCCTCCGCACCGAGGAAAGTGGAAATCTTTTGTTCAAGTGTTTTGTGAATGTCCTGTGTGCCGCAGATAAAACGTACACTGGACATGCCAAAACCGTGTGTATCGATCGCCCGTTTTGCTGCCGCAATCACGCGTGGGTGCGACGAAAGTCCAAGGTAGTTGTTTGCGCAGAAGTTGATGACCTCTTTTCCTTCCGTGGTCTTGATCTCAGCGCCCTGCGGCGTTGTGATGATACGTTCCTTTTTAAATAGCCCTGCCTCGCGGATGGATTGCAGTTCCTTCTCCAATATGGGTTTCAGTGTTTTATACATGGCTCTGTGATTACGTCGATAGCAAAGCTAACGGGAGCCGGCCGAAATCTGAAATTTTGATAACTTACGCCTCCTGGTTTTTGTACGCATATTCTTCATGAAAAAGACGACCATTCTACTCATCGGCGCCGGTGGACAACTCGGCAGTGAACTTACACAAGGCCTCTGGCGAATTTATGGCCAGGACAATGTGATCGCTTCCGATATCAAAGACCCAACCGGAATACTCAAGGATGGCCGGTATGAGAAATTTGACGTCATGCAGCGTGACAGGCTCTTTGAGATTTTGCGCAAAAACAACATTACTCAGTTGTATCACCTTGCCGCCTTGCTTTCTGCCACTGGTGAAAAGGATCCCCGGTGGGCCTGGAAACTCAACATGGACAGCCTGTTGTTTGTACTGGAAGCTGCACTGGAACTGAAGCTTCACAAAGTGTACTGGCCAAGTTCCATTGCCGCCTTTGGGCCAACAACTCCCAAACAGAATACCCCTCAGGACACCATCATGGATCCTACCACCGTCTATGGCATCACGAAGTTGTCGGGTGAATTGTGGTGTGAATATTACTTCCGCCGTTACGGGGTTGATGTCCGCAGCCTTCGTTATCCGGGACTGATTGGATGGAAAACGCCCCCAGGCGGCGGAACGACCGACTACGCTGTAGACATCTACTTCAAAGCCCTTCGCGAAAAACACTATGAGTGCTTTCTGGCCGCAGACACCTACCTCCCCATGATGTACATGGAAGATGCTGTGAAGGCCACGATCGATCTCATGGAAGCTCCTGCTGAAAAAGTCAAAGTGCGAACGAGCTACAATGTTTCAGCCATGAGCTTTTGCCCGGCTCAAATTGCGGCAACAATCAAAAAGCATATTCCCGAATTCTCGATCACCTACAAGCCAGACTTCAGGCAGGCGATTGCCGACTCCTGGCCAAAGAGCATCGATGATACTACGGCCCGTAAAGACTGGGGCTGG
This sequence comes from Cyclobacteriaceae bacterium, assembly GCA_016787625.1. GTDB lineage: Bacteria > Bacteroidota > Bacteroidia > Cytophagales > Cyclobacteriaceae > ELB16-189. The sequence goes on along the minus strand of JAEUUD010000078.1, from coordinate 6,271 downwards.
CAACATCAATTTGGGCTCGAAGAAATGACGCAGGATATTCTCAAGAACCTTCAGGCAACTGATCCGGCCTGATCAGCCTCACCTGTTCAAACCATGAGCAGGAAACAAGCTATCTTTCAGATGAATAGGACAACTGGATGAATAAGCTAAAGAGCCTGGCTGGAGAAACCGCCCTTTATGGCCTGGGAAGCATCGTTCCACGGGTGTTGAATTTCTTCCTTGTCATCCTTCACACGCGTGTTTTTCTTCCTGACACGTACGGCATTTACATCAACCTGTATGCATGGGTTGCCTTCCTCAACATCATTTATCTCTTCGGCATGGAGACGGCTTACTTCCGGTTTGCTACAAAGGAAGGAGCCAATGAACCCAATGTATTCCGCACCGCACAGACGTTTGTTGTCCTTGTAGGTATCATACTGACAGCAGGGCTCATTGCCCTTGCTCCCATGGCAGCTGGATACTTCCAGGTCGAAGGCCATCCTGAATTTATCGTATGGCTGTCCATTCTCATGTTCGTGGACGCTGTTGTGGCTATCCCGTTTGCCCGACTGAGGTTGCACAAGCGGCCATTGATGTTTGCATCTGCCAAGGTGATCAATGTAGCGATCGTTATAGGTCTTAACTTTTACTTCCTTCTGGTTGCATATGATCCTGCTATAGGCATTGGGTATCCCATTCTTGCCAACCTTATCGCCAATGTCTTTTATGTTTTCTTTTTTCTAACGACGCTGATCAAGTGGAGACCCCAGTGGGATCGACAAGTCATGGCAAGTATGTTTACCTATGCCTGGCCCATCATGTTGATGGGGCTCGCGGGGATGACCAATGAAATGTTTTCGCGACTGACACTTGGATGGTGGCTGCCCGATGGGTTTTATCCTGGCAAGGATGCCCAGCATGCGCTCGGGGTATTTGGAGCCTGCTTCCGTTTCTCTGTAATTGTCAATGTGGCCGTACAGGCATTCCGGTTTGCCGCTGAACCATTTTTCTTTTCTCAAGCAACAGACAAAAAATCGCCGGCCCTTTTTGCCAAGGTCAATCATTACTTTCTGGTTGTATGCATGTTCATTGTTGTCTGCATCATGGTGAATCTGGATCTCCTCAAGTACCTGATTGATAAAGAGTATTGGGACGGGCTTGTCATCGTGCCGTATTTGCTGTACGGATATGTGTTCCTTGGGCTGTATTATAATCTCAGTGTCTGGTACAAGCTCACCGACAAAACTTATTTTGGTACCATCATCACACTGTTCGGCGTAGCCATCACCTTGTCACTGAATTACATCCTGATTCCGATCTATGGTTATCTGGGCAGTAGCTGGGCAACATTGGCATGCTACTCCATCATGGCGGTAACATCTTACTTCCTGGGGCAGAAGTACTTTCCCGTTCCTTATCCAATCAGAAAAGCGCTCGAATATTTCGGTTTGTCCATTGTGTTGATTGCAATAGCAGAATCATTCGCCATCACCAATCAATGGATGGCCACCCTTTTTCATCTCACGCTCATGGTCATTTATATGGGCTACACCTGGCTGCGGGAACGGGCTTCATGGAACCCTTCCGGGCCGATATCGTAAGAATCCCTATCAGGTTTTTTTCCTAATTTTGATATCTCGCTCCCCTGTATTTGTTCGTTTTCTCCATGGTGCAAGTGAAAAACAGATCAATCTTTCGATTCCTTCTCATGGCCACGGTTGTCATTCAGCTGATGGACGTACCGGCATTTGGGCAGCGCAAGCGAAAAGAATCAGAATCGGCACCGGGTGATCTTCGCTTGCGGGAAGCTGAACTGGTCTTTATGGACGGGATGAAATACTTTATCCTGGAGGACTATACCAAAGCGTTAGGATCTTTTCAGCGTGTAGCTGAGCTCAATCCCCAGGAATCGATGGTATACTTCAAGATTGCCGAAATCTATTCCAAGAGTGAGTCTCAGGATGATCATTTGCGCGCAGGCGCGAGCATAGAGCAAGCCATCAGACTCAACAAGAAGAACAGCAACTACTACTTGCTGGCTGCAGAGATTTATACCAAGCAAAACAATTTTCCTAAGGCAGAAGCCATGCTCGAAACGCTGACACGTGAAGTTGGCGACAACGGAGATCACCTGTACCTGCTGGCCAATATTTATCAGTTTGACAACAAACCCCTCGAGGCGATCAAAACATACGACCGCGCCGAGGCGCTCTTTGGCATCAACGAACTTTCTTCTCTTCAAAAACAGAAACTATACCTTGACCTGGGTAAGCTCGATGAAGCGATCATGGAAGGCGAAAAATTACTGGCAGCCTTCCCTGACGAAGAACGATATGTCATGGGGTTTGCCGAAATACTCTCAAAAAAAGGGCAGCAGAAAAAAGGTATAGAGTATCTGGAAAAATTTCTCAAAACCCATCCGGAAAGCGGGTCGTCAAAAATTCTTCTGGCCGGCTTGTATCGGGAGGTTGGCAGAGATAAAGAAAGTCGTGATCTGCTCATGCAGGCATTTGAAGATCCCTCGGTCGACATCAGTACCAAGATTATTGTTCTTGAAACTTACGTCGCTCAGATTACCCATGCTGCTGCACGCAACACGCAGGATCCAGACATTGCTTCGTTCGCTGTGAGCTTGTATCAGCAGATGATTGCCCAGAGCCCCGGCGATCCAAATGTGTACATAGCGGGTGGAGATTTGTTCCTCAGCCTGCGACAAAAGGACAATGCTCAACGCGCCTTCCTCGGCGCAGTTCAACACGGCTCTGCAAGCTTTGAGGCCTGGCAGAATCTGTTGTCGCTTGAGTCTGAAGCTGGCAACTATGACAGTCTGATATTTCACTCTGATCAGGGCCTTGAGATTTTTCCAAACCAGGCCATGTTGTACTACTACAATGGTTATGGTCATTTGCAAAAGCGTCATTTCCGTGAGGCCACATTCTCACTGGAACGCGCCAAGAGACTCTCTTCGGCCAATCCAGCGTTGCTTCATGATATCAACAGCATGCTGGGAGAAGCATACAATGGCACCAAGGAATACGTCAAATCAGATGCTGCCTATGATGCAGCGCTCGCATTCAATCCAAAAGATGAGTATGTGTTGAACAACTATAGCTTCTATCTTTCTATTCGAAAGGAGCACCTTGAAAAAGCTGAACACATGTCTTCACAGTTGATTCGCGATCATCCCGCCAACGCCAGCTACCTGGATACACACGCATGGGTTCTCTATGCACGGGAGAAATTTAAGGAAGCACGCAAAGTGGCAGAGCGTGCCCTTGAACTACCGGATGCCTCCGCCGTCATGTATGAACATTACGGTGACATCCTCTTTCGCCTTGACGACGTCGATGGTGCCGTCAGGCAATGGGAGAAGGCACGCTCATTGACCAGCCAACACGAGCGGATCGACAAGAAAATTGCCAACAGGCGCCTTTACTAGCACATCCCCTATTATTGTTTCTTTGCAAGCCTTACCTTTGCGGTTCATGAAAAAAGTGGCTTTCATCCTTGCCCTTGCAGGCATCCTCTTTTCCTGCAGTAAGAAGGTTGCGCCCACATTGCCCCCGGCTCCACCGAACCTTGAAATTCAGGAGATTGATTTTGAGTATTTCCATGGTAAAGCCAGGATGGTCTTCAATGACAACAAGAAAGAACGAGAAGTAAAGGCACATATCAGAATCAGAAAGGACAGCGTTATCTGGATGACATTTACGGTGATTGGTGTTCAGGGTGGCAGAGCACTGATCAACAAGGATTCCATTACCATTGTCAGCACCGTAGACAAGGAGTATTACGTGTTCGACTACGCCAGTCTTTCAAAACGATTCAACGTGGAGGTCAGTTATCAAACTATTCAATCGGCATTTCTTGGCAACCTGATTGTACCTCGCCAGGAAAATGATCAAATCACACAAGGCACAGATTACAACCTGCTTCATCAGGAACGGGGCCCTGTTTCGCTGACCAACTTCATCAATCCCACGACAAAAAAACTGGAGAAGGTTGAAATGAAGGAAAGCTCAACCAACAATGCCATCGCTGTCAACTATTCCAACTTTCAACCCGTTGGTGATAAGATTTACCCCTTTAACGGAATGATTAACATTCTGTACAGAACAGCCGGAGGTGTGGTGAATACATCCATCACACTGGAATACAATAAAGCAGAGGTTGGTGACAAGGAGCTCAAATTTCCTTTCAACATTCCACGGAAGTATGATCGCAGGTAAGGCCAAAAAATTCCTCATCCTGGCATTGCTTCTCATGAGCCTTGGGCCCGCCGTGGCCCAGAAAAATAAGACACAACTTCAAAAGGAAAAGCAGGCCAACCTGGAGAAGATCAAGGAAACGGAAAAAATTTTAAGCCAAACCTCCAAAGAGAAAAAGAGCTCATTGGGTGAATTGTCGGCCATCGCCCAGCGGATACGTCAGCAGGAAGCCCTGATTCTTTCTGTTCAGTCAGAAATCGAACTGATGGATATTGATATCAGTGAGAACAATGATATCCTGAAGGCCCTTCAAAATGATCTTTCCAAACTGAAGGAAGAGTATGGGTCGATGGTTTTTTCAGCTCAGAAGACCAGTGGGGGTGTGTCCAGGCTGATGTTCTTGTTTGCCGCCCCCACATTTGATCACCTGGCCATGCGCTTCAAGTACATGGAGCAATATGGAACCGCCAGGAAAGATCAGGCCGTTGTCATACGCAAAGTGCAGGAGCAGCTCGCCGAGCAAGTGCTGCTTATTGAGGGTAAGAAAGATGAAAAGAGTGCGTTGCTGAAGGAAGAGGTTGCCGAAAAAGCCACATTCGATGATCTGAAGCGTAAGCAGAACAACCTGGTGCGGTCACTGGAGAAGGAAGAGAAAAGACTAAAAAGCGACTTGCAGGATACGCGCAAGGCCGTTGCCAAACTCGACAAACTGATCAGCGACATCATCCGGGAAGAAATGGAAAGGGCAGCGCGTGAGGCGGCGGCTGCAAAGAAGAAGGCAAAGGAAACAGGTAAACCCGCCGACGTTGTCGCCTTGTCAAATTCCTTTGAGGAAAACAGAAATAAATTTCCCTGGCCTGTATCAGGATTTGTATCCCAGAAATTTGGCCGGCAGAAACACCCTGTACTCCGAGGCATCGTCCTTCAGAATGACGGCATCAACATACAGACCGCACAGAGCGAGAAAGTCCGAACCATCTTTTCAGGAGAGGTGCGGGCTATTGCATTCATCCCCACGTTGGGTAATTCAGTCATCATCAGCCATGGAGAGTATTTCACAGTATACTCAGGGCTGAAAGATGTGGTTCTTAAAAAAGGGCAAAAAGTGACAACCAACCAGGAAATAGGCCGTATCCTTGTGAATGGCGACGGGATTTCAGAGTTGCGGTTCCAAATCAGGAAAAATACCACAGCCCTCGACCCCGAATTGTGGCTAAAGCACTGATTTGAGGTGTCTTTCGCCCTTCCACAAGCGGTGGATAAAATTCAGATTTTTAGGCTAATTTTGACATCTACTAAAATGACTAACAGATGAAAGCGGTTCTTTTGATCCTCGGTGGCGTTGGTTTCCAGGAAATCCTCCTCATTGGAATTTTTGTCCTTGTATTCTTCGGTGCAAAGAAGATACCTGAATTTATGAAAGGCCTTGGCAAAGGAGTCCGTGAATTCAAGGATGCCATGAGCGATGTGAAGAAGGAAGTGGAAGATGCCGGAAAACCTTCCAGCCGGTTGGATGACGGCAAATAAGCGTTGGATCGCCCTCTCCGTTTAAGTCAAATTCAATCCCTATTCACAACTGATGCGTCTCCATGTACGCATCGTGTGCAAAACTACCTGAACGCTATTGACCAAAAGGCGCACCTCAACGCGTTCCTTGGTGTCTACGCGGAAGAAGCCCTTTCCCAGGCGCAGGTTATCGACAAGAAAATTGCTTCCGGTCAATCCGGAAAACTGGCCGGTCTGGTGGTGGGCATCAAGGATGTGTTTGCGCATCGGAATCATCCCCTTCAGGCAGCCAGTCGTATGCTCCAGGGTTTTCATTCACAATATTCTGCGACTGTCATTCAACGCCTGATTGATGAAGACGCCGTCATCATTGGGCGACAGAATTGCGATGAGTTCGGCATGGGCTCCTCGACAGAAAACTCTGCCTTCGGGCCCGTCCTTAATCCCATTGATCCTTCACGATCACCTGGTGGTTCTTCCGGAGGTTCGGCAGCAGCTGTCGCTGCTGGCCTTTGTGACCTGTCTCTCGGATCGGATACCGGTGGATCGGTACGTCAACCGGCAGCATTCTGCGG
>JAEUUD010000077.1 GCA_016787625.1 Cyclobacteriaceae bacterium | reverse complement strand
GTGGTTTGAACGCGACACGAAGGTCTTTGTCTCCATGCCCGGCGTACCTCATGAGATGAAGAAAATGATGAAGGAGCGCATCGTTCCGAAATTGCTTGAGACCTTCAAGATGCCAGTGATTGTGCATCAGGTTATTCGCACCGTTGGCATTGGCGAATCTGTGCTCGCAGAAAAAATATCGGGCTGGGAAAAAGCCCTTCCAAAACACATCCGCATCGCGTACCTCCCCAACCTTGGAGAAGTCAAACTCCGATTGACCGCCACCGGTGAATCGCGGGAAAAACTGAAGGCAGAACTTGATTCCCTGACCACATCCATTCAACCCATCGCTGGTGATTATATCTATGGATATGGCGATGACTCGCTGGAAGAAACCATCGGAAGAATGCTCAGGGCAAAAGGACTCACCTTGTCGATCGCAGAAAGCTGCACGGGTGGTTATCTCTCGCACCTGATCACCAGTGTACCAGGATCTTCAGACTACTTTCAGGGCAGTATGATTCCATATGCTTATGAAATTAAAATGAGACAACTGGGTGTAAAGCCTGAAGTGCTGGAGAAGAATGGTGCTGTAAGCGAACCCACCATCATCGAAATGGCCAACATCGTGCGCGCCAAGTTCAACACCGACATCGGTGTAGCCACGAGCGGTATTGCAGGCCCAGGCGGGGCGACACCTGACAAGCCTGTAGGGCTCGTATGGATCGCCTACTCTGACAAGCACCAGACGATCACCAAGAAACTTCAGTTAAGTAAGGACCGGATGATCAACATACGGATGGCATCTGTAGCCGTCCTGAACCTGATCAGACTCAGCATTCCAAAATAATTCAACCACCACCCAAGTATGACAAGTAAAAAACTCGCCGCGATCCTCTTCATCCTGTTGATGGGCAGTGTTGCCAATGCGCAACCCAATCAGCAGCTCACACGGGATATTTTCAAAGAGCTCATAGAGATCAATACAACCGAGGCCCATGGCAATACCACTCAGGCTGCAGAAGCCATGGCCGTGCGTCTTCGCGCTGTAGGATTTGCGGACAAGGATATATTCATCGGTGGCCCGAATCCCCGCAAGGGCAATCTTGTTGCCACCCTGCGCGGAACGGGAAAACGCAAACCACTTCTCTGCCTTGCTCACCTCGATGTAGTCGAAGCACTGCGTGAAGACTGGACAACTGATCCGTTTAAGTTCGAGGAAATCGACGGGTTCTACTATGCTCGCGGAGCGAGTGATGACAAGGCGATGGCGGCCATCTTTGTTGCCAACATCATTCGGATGAAGAAAGAAGGGTTCGTTCCCGACCGTGACATCATCGTTGCACTAACGGCCGACGAAGAAGGCGGGCCTGACAATGGCGTTGACTGGCTTTTGAAAAATCATCCCCAGCTGTTGCAGGCTGAATATGCGCTCAATGAAGGAGGAAGAGGTCAGTCGCAGGATGGAAAAAAGATACTCAACCAGGTTCAGCTGAGTGAAAAAGTATTTCAGAGTTTCAAACTGGAAGTGAAGAATCGCGGAGGTCACAGTTCACAGCCCCGGAAAGACAACGCCATCTACCGTCTTGCTCATGCCCTGGACAATCTATCTAAATTCGACTTCCCGGTAAATCTCAACGAAGGAACAAGGGTTTACTTTGAACGTACTGCCAAACTTGAATCCGGACAGCTCGCTGCAGATATGTTGGGCATCCTTCAGACTCCACCCGTTCCGGATGCGGTAGCCCGCATGTCGGTGTTCCCGAACTTCAATGCCATGATGCGTACGACCTGTGTGGCAACGATGCTCAGTGGTGGTCATGCTGAAAACGCCCTTCCACAAACTGCAACCGCGGTTGTCAACTGCAGAATCCTTCCTGGTGAGGATCCTGAAAAAGTAAGGGAGACCCTCGTTGGTGTGTTTGCTGATAACACCGTCTCCGTTACCCCCATGCGGATCACCAATACCAGCCCGCCGTCACCAATGAATCCGGATGTATTTGGTCCCATAGAAAAAGTGACCAAGCAGATGTGGCCCGGTGTGCCTGTGGTGCCCACCATGTCAACGGGCGCAACGGACGGGGCCTACCTGCGCAACGCTGGAATCCCCACCTATGGCGTCTGCGGCATCTTTGGTGAGATCACCGATGTGAGGGCGCACGGAAAGGACGAGCGCATTGGCGTGACTGCCTTCTATGAAGGGCAGGAATTCCTTTACCAGCTGGTCAAGGAAATGTCCATGAAAACTTCCGTGAAACGGAATTATTAATTGTATTGAGTTTCAACCCGGTGGGCTGAAACCACTTCTGCTTCCACGCTGGGTAGAGGGCATTGAATGCCAGAAATAGTCCATGGCTCCGTCATGGTCAACAGGGATGTTTCAACAAAGGCACTTTCAGATTTCTGAATGACGTTGCCTGAAGCAATGACAAGTTGATTCCCGATGGTTCCAAACCATGTGTACACGTCGGTCTCATAGATGATGGCTGCACGATGCGTGTTGCCGTCCAATGTATCTGATTCCAGAAGTTCGAACCGGTGGAGAATAAAGGGTACGGGCTTATGTGCTCCGTCAAGAACACCCGGTATCCTGCCATTCAGCGCTTTGATCCATTGCCCGATAGCAAAACCACATTTATAGTGGAGTGAATTGGCCCTTCCATCGTTAGCGACCATCTCTGTGAATGTTTTAAATTTCCCTTCGCGGTTGTAGGCCTGTGATTTCAACAGGAATTCATCATGGGAAGCTTTGAGCACACCTTTGGCGAACCCGGTCGTCATTGAACGGTCAATGACCTGACGATAAGCGAGCTTGATCAGTAGCGGTTTCATCATTTATAGTGCAATGCCAATGGTCAGTGTTCCTTCATATCCTGCTGCTACTGAACCTGTCAGCGACAGCATTTCACTGGCCAGGTCCGTTGCGGAATTATTGAAGATATTGTCCGACGCATTGCGTGTGGTGTTGATGCCGTGAGAGGCATACAATGACGACACGTGGACAACATCCGATACGCTTTCTGAAAAAGCCATTTGTGAAGTCTTTTTCATTACCCCACCGACAAAGACCTCGAGATGAATGTGTGTTGCTCTTCCGCCGTACCATCCAGGGTAGATCGAAGTGAACTTTGCCTTTCCTTCGGAATCGGTTAGTTGAAAGCCCCTCAGCCAGGTCTGACCAATATAGCTTTGTGTTCCGAGCAAGCCTGGCTGACCGCCATAACCTGAGTAATAGCCGTCCTTGTTGCAGCACCAGATATCAACACGTGCACCGGATACAACGGCACAACTGTTGTTTACATTAACAACGGTGAGCGTGAGTGCAAGGGGTACACCAGGCTGTCCTTCTGTAACATCCACTCGCTGCAAGGGATTATTAGCCTCTCCGCCAGGATATGGAAAAGGCCCCTCGGTCTCTGTCGGCATCACGGAACATGATCCTGACGTAGTCGTCGTTGATGTGGTCGTTGTTGTGGGAGAAGGGTCATCCTTGGCACAAGCTGTCGCAACAGGTACGATGATGCCCGCAGCTCCGATTCTCCTGAGAAATTCTTTTCTTGAATACTTCATACTGTTTTTGTTTAAAGAAAGGAAGAAGCTCCTGCTTGAAGCCTCTTCCCAACCAACCTAACCTAAAACAAACCTCATCTAATCATGCAAATTCTTGGTGGTCACCACCCCATTCAGCGTAATGGTAACCGACTGATTCGTGCAGCTGCCACCTCCAAAGTCAATCGAAAGTACATCGGTCCTGTAAATGGTATCGATGGTTCCACTTACCGGCGTCCGGCGTTTACAGGACAAATCCTCAACTACGGGAGCGCTGGTCATGTGCGAATAGATGACGGTACCATCCGATGTAGTTACTGTTGTTGTGGCTTCTGTGATGATTGTTCCACTCACTGGGCGGCCATTGTCACCAAAGGTAATGTTGGACTCGCGTTTGCGGCTTCCATTCCACGTCGTCACGGTGCCGTCCGTAAACGTAATCTTTCCATCGTTCACCGTTGTACTGGCAGATCCTTGTCCTGTCGATTCATCGAAAGAACTCACCCGCATTTTTGTCCCTTCAATGCGAGCGCCATTGACAAAAAAGTTCTCGAATGAAACCACTTCAGTATGTGACGACGCGTCACCGGATCTGGCGATGGTGATTTTTCCGGAACGGGTGATGGATGCATCCTTCCTTGTGTTGGTCACGCCATCGCCGAAATCAATAACGGTTCTTGTGATGGTTGCCAGCAGGGAATCAAATCCAGGAAATTGCTTTCCGCTGAAGCTGCAGCCTTCAGGCCCACCTCCCCGTTGCTCAGGAGCCGGCAGGGACACTTCGTTGCCATCCTGATCATAGTGTATGATCGTCGCGCCCCCGCGTGCGTGCATGCGCATGCCACGGAAATCGCCCGCACTTTCAGCCTCTACGATCGCCAACAGCTCATCCGTTGGTGCGAGCAGGCTTGTCCCGTCAAGAAATCCTCTTCCTCCCTGGCGGCCCTTGGGTCCTTTACCACCTCCGGGAACGTTAGCGCCTGATGCTCCGGCTTCCGCACTGGTTGTGCTGGAACTTCCCGCCAGGACAAAACTGGCGCCGCTGGCAAGCTGTCCGGACGTTTGCGCCACATCGGTCAAGGTGACGTTGTCGCCAGTGATGGCCTCATTGGTTGTACAGCGGTCCAACAGGAAAACCATCCCGGCCAGAAGCATTGTTTTTACCATGACTTTCTTCATATGCATTTTATTGTTTGTGATGCAGTGAATACGCCAAAGGTCCGGCTAACATTGTGGACGACCGAGCATGTGTCGCCGGATGAGGACAATGTGTAGATTGATCGGCTACTCGAAAGGCTTGTACCTTTCTTTGAAAGCCTGTGCATACTTTTCTCCAACAGGGATCGGTTTATCACCGATAAAAACCTGTGTCCGTTGAAAAGCAGTTACCCTGAAATGGGGGATGATATAGGAGTTATGAATGCGACTGAATCGCTCCTGCGGAAGTTTCTTCTCAATGGCTTTGAGATTCATCCGGGTTAAAATAGGATGGGGATGTCCTTCAAGAAATATTTTTACGTAATCCTTGAGGCCCTCTACGTAGAGTATGTCCTCGAAGAATATCCTGATATCCCTGTATTCTGATTTGACAAAAAAGAAAATTTCCCGCGGGTCAGCGGTATCCTCTCCCTGAATGGCCTTAAGCCTTGCCTGCGCTTTATGAACAGCTTTCAAAAACCGTTCAAATGGAATAGGCTTCATCAGATAGTCCGTCACGTCGAGGTCAAACCCTTCAACAGCGTACTGGTCGTAGGCTGTTGTAAAAATGACCAGGGGAGGGTTCCTGAGTGTGCGCAGAAACTGGGTTCCATTAAGTCCGGGCATGTGGATATCAAGAAACATCAGGTCAACGGGCTTTGTCGCTAGGATGGCTGCTGCCTCTTTCGGTCCAGCGCAGACACCCACCAACTCAAGGAAAGGAATTTTTGCTATGTCCCCGGAAATCAACTTGAGTGCAAATGGCTCATCATCGACAGCCAGACAGCGGATGGGTCTCTGTTGATCAATCATGATTCTTCTAAAGGATCAATTGCAGCTCGAGGGTAAATACGTTGTCTTTTTCGGTGTACGTCAATTCATGGCGGTCGCGGTAGTGCAGGATAAGCCTTTGCTTGATGTTGGACAATCCGATGCCCGAAGCCTCCTCATCACGGGTCAGTTCGTGCCTGATCCTGTTTTCCGTCTTGAATATGAGTCTCTCGCCGTCGATGGTGAGGTTAATCCGGTTAGGGAAAGTCGATGTAAAGTCTCCATACTTAAATACATTTTCTGCAATGGGTATCAGCAGTAACGGAAGAATCACCTTCTGTGGTATTTGTTCCGGCGTGGAAAAAGTCAACGCTTGATTTTCGGCCAGGCGGAGTTGTTGAAGGGTAACATAATCCCGAAGGCTTGAGACCTCCTGATCAAGGGGAATTCTATCGTGATCCGTTTGATAAAGAATGAACCTGAGTAGCTGCGACAACTTCAGCACAGCCTCCTCTGCATGTTCCGACCCGGATCTTACAAGCCACCGGATGTTGTTCAGTGTGTTGAAGAGAAAATGAGGGCTGATCTGAAGTTTAAGGACAGCAAGTTCGGATGCAACGCGTTGAAATGCCCTCTCCTGATCTTCCGCCTTGGCCTTCATGACGTCAGACCAAAGACTGACGGTGGTGCTGATGCTCGCAATGATCAGGGTGATGAGCAGGCTGGCGAACACAGAACTCGCCAGCATCATCGGCCGGGGTCCGGGGCCAGGGCCAGGACCTGGGCCAAATCCAGGGCCACGAAATTCTCCGGGTGGCATTGGAGGCCGATTCATAAAGTCAGGCCGCATAGGTTCTGACAATGTGTGATGGATCTCCCAATTGATAAAACTCACTGCCACAACGAGGAAGGCGATGACAACAAGAAAAATACCCAGCCCCTGGTTCTTCAAAAGAACCGGTGTGAGATACAACATGTTCAAGTAAAAAAGACCCATCAGAATAATGTTCCTGACAGCGATGGAAAGAAGGTTGGAAGGTTCCGAAAGAGCAGATTCAATTTCCCAGGGAGGCGCCAGAACGAGCGGCAGGATAAAAAAGAGAATCCATGCCGCCACATGGATGAGGACACGATTCTTCAGGAATGTCTGAACGGTGTTGGCCATGGCAACCACAAAGGTACCACGGAAAGCCTATTGTCTTAAAAAGTGTAGACGGATCAAACCAAAATGCAGATGAATCTCCGGCGGAAAGACCTCATCAGTTCCTGATGATATCAACCGGGTTCATCCTTGCCGACCGGAATGATGAGTATCCTGAAGCAACCAGCAATAGCACAAAGGACGCAGCTATAACAAGCACAACGGTATCAACCCCTAACTCGACCCTATAGGCAAAGCCATCCAGCCAGCCTTGCATCAGCCAATACGTCAGTGGCAGTGCGATGATATTGGCAAGGAGCATCACCCTGAAAAAGTATCCAAGATGATTGGCAACAATCTGTAAGAGGGATGCCCCGAGAACTTTTCGTATTCCGAATTCTTTCATTCGCTTCATGGATAGATAGGCCGCCAATGAAAATATTCCAAGTGCCGAAATGAACATGACGACCCATGTGCTGAATTCCAATGCGTTCATTGCCCGGTTTTCATTTTGATATTGGCGATCATACACATCTGTCACCAACCGATGGTCTGCCTGGAAGCCAGGGAGAACCGTTTCAAAAGTTGATTTAATGGATGCGATGGTTTCTTCCTGAGGTCCGTTGAACCTTACGTTGAGCCAGTACCCTGGCCAGTTGTCAAACTGAAGGCGCATGATGAGCGGTTCAATGCGTTCCCTCAAGGGCCGGATATTGAAATCCTTTACAACCCCAACAACCACCCCCGACCATTCTCCGGACGGATCAGGATCATGACCCACAGCGATACGCTTACCAATGGGATCCTTCCATCCAAACTCCCTGACGGCCGATTCATTGACAATAAATGCTTTGCGCGAATCGGAAGAGTTGCTGAGGTCAAAATTCCGGCCTTCGCTTAACCGGATACCCATCGTGGGTATAAAGTCGTGGTCGACGAAGACCTCATTGGTCATGACGGGCTTCAGCGTTCCCTCCGATTCAACATTGTACCAGCTTTTGAGGTAAGGCGCCCCTGAAATCATGTAATAAGAAAAGGAAACGGACTCCACCCCGGCAAGGCCCGCCAGCGCTGTCTTGAGCGCAGGGGCTTTCTCTACCGGATAACGATCCGGCATCAGTAACGAAACCACCTGATGACGGTTATAGCCAATATCCGTGTTGCGGATAAACGCCATTTGATCACTCACAACGAGGATGGCCAACATGCACATGACGGAGGCGACAAACTGAACAACCAATAATGACTTACCCACCCTGTTCTTTCCGGAAACACCGGATGACTGAAGGTTGTCAACGGGATTTCTTGCCGAGAGAATCAGCGAAGGCACAATGATCGAACTCAACAGGATCAGACCAAGAATGAAGATGATCACCAACATATTCTGCGGCTGAAGAAGTTGATTAAGGTTGAGATTGGGATCCAGCTGTCGCAACAGGGACGGAAACACCAGATAAAGAGTACCCAGGCTCGCGATCAATGCCATTCCGCAAAACAGAAATGTTTCAGCAATCACATGAGCAATGATTTGTACTTTGTGCGCCCCGAGAATCTTCCGGACACCCATTTCCCTTGCACGTCCGGCGAATGCGGCGACAGATAAATTCACATAGTTAGTCCCTGCGACGACCAGGATAAACAAGCCAAGGACAGAGAACACATAGACATAAAGTATGCTTCCCTTCCGGCAGAATTCCATTTTTAAAGGCTGAGCCAGGAATATTTCCCTGACAGGCTGCAGTTGTGCCTGGAGCCCTTGCTCACTGCCGTCCTGGCGCTTGATAAGATTCTTGTCAATGATGGGTTGCACTTTTTCCTGAAATCCGGAAGCTGCGCCTGCCTCATTCAGTTTCACGTATACACTAGAGATCGCATCGATGTGCCACGAGCTGTTTTCACTTTTCTCCTGATCATCGTCGAGCGCTCCGCGGCTCATGATGGCCCTGATGTCGAGATGCGCATTGGCTGGAACATCTTCAATGACTGCAGTCACGGTGAGCATCCTTCCAAAGCGATCGACAAAGGAAATGGACTTACCGATCGGATCTTCATCACCAAAGATTTGCGAAGCCAGAGATTGTGCAAGAATGATGGATGCAGGGTTGTCAAGCGCATGCTTGTTGCCATGGATGAATTTGAACGTAAGAACGTCAAATATGGAACTGTCAGCGTCTACAAATCCATTGGGACGCAAAGTCTTGTCGTTGTATTTGATGAGGGACCTTTGCGGAATACCGATACGGGCAAATGCCTCGACCTCGGGAAGCGAAGCTTTCATGGCAGGTCCAAGTGCCGGCGGAACAACTGCATAACTGACGAGGCTTCCCGCTTCATTCCTTATCCCATTCACACGAAAAATCCTGTCTGCATCCCGATGAAACGAATCAAACGACAACTGCCAGGAAACATATAGTACGATGACCAACAGGCTGAAGAACGCCAAGGCCAATCCTAGGAATTTGAAGAGTGAGTTAATCCTGTTTTTCAGCGTATGCCGAAAGGTGGATTTCAGGTAGTTGTTGAGCATAGCATTGCGGCTTAGGTTTATCCATACTTCAACGAGGCAGAGGGGTAGTCGTAGTAGTTTTCAGTACCTGAAAACTCATGGTGAGTGCAGCCATCGGTAGAATCAATACAATGGATAAGGTAGGCGTTTTGTAAAGGTTTTCCCTGATGACATGTTGTCCAGCCCCCTCAATTCGCTACTTTAGGTACTGATGGCCGGGCCAAATACATCATGAGAAATCGACATTTGATCTTCTTCTGCCTCTCCGCCCTCTGTTCCTGCCAGGAAACCGAAAAGGATCCAATTGCAAGTCAAATGGCGAAAAAGGAAATCGGGAAGTTGGTAACCGACAGTATTGCTCCTCCAATCGTTATTCCTGTCAAGCCGGCCAAACCATTACTCGCCAAAACAACGTCAAAGCCGTACTCCCTGGATTCCCGCATGGGCAAAGAGTCCATAACGACGATTACTCCTGCCAATGGTCTGCCCGCAGGATACTACTTTGATGTTGTTCAGGACAAGACCGGCAACCTTTGGTTTCAAACCACTTTTAATATCATCAAGTACGATGGTCACAGTTTTGTTACCTATCCCTTGGTACCCGGAGAGAATGTTCAATGTGACGGATTGGCCATTTGCGGCGATGAACTTTGGGCGCTCATACGATCGCCTGATTCAACGGGAACGGTTGAGGTAACCAGACTTTACGCATTCAATGGCGCATCTTTCGAGCCTCTTCCCGTCAGGCAATCCGCTTTCGATAATCGAATAGGATCCTATGGGATACGATTGTTTCCAATGTCGGATGGAACGATTTGGGTGGTGCTGGATCAGCACAAACAAATACTCAAATTTGAAGGCCGAAAGTTAAAGCTTACAATTACCCCAAGTGACTTTCCATTCCATTCAATCTTTTTCATAGAAGCAGACAGGCAAGGAAACACCTGGTTCATCGACCGCGAAGACACCACCATTACACTGCACAATGGTAAGACGTTCGAGCAATTTACCCATGCAGATGGCGTACCGTCACGTCCAGCATCCCTTCTTCCTGTTTCAGCGGATAGCCTCTATGTTTCAACATCTATTGGCACCTATTTCTTTGATGGCCGTAGCTTCAAAAAAATAAATGACGATTTCCGGTCTTACCTATTGGCGGATAAGCAGGGTACACTTTGGTACAACAGCAGTGTCGTAGGGGGCAGTTTCAGCAAGGTTTCATCTTACGGAACAACTTTTATTGGTCGCGAGGATGGATTGGACGTCTCTGAAAATTTTGAATTTGGTTTTGACAGAGATGACAATGTCTGGGTCTGGTCAAAAAGCTCTGTCAATCGTTTGTACAAACCTGTCACTACGTACACCGAAATATTTCCATTGGTTGGCATTCTGGAATGGATCCGGGCATTTTACCATGACCGGCAGGGCAACTATTGGTTCGGCTCCTTTCAGACTGGAGTAAGCTATTACAACGGTAAAACGCTGACCAATTACATGTTTCCTGAATATGGCAACAAGGTCCGGGTGAGAACGGATAACAA
The DNA here is from genome assembly GCA_016787625.1 of Cyclobacteriaceae bacterium. Taxonomy (GTDB): domain Bacteria; phylum Bacteroidota; class Bacteroidia; order Cytophagales; family Cyclobacteriaceae; genus ELB16-189. Next base: position 2,046 of record JAEUUD010000077.1, on the reverse strand, counting down.
TATTGGAAGAATCACCCAGGACAATACCGGGAATCTATGGATAACCACATTTGGTAACAGCCTTATAAAATTTGATGGCCGTTCATTCTACACCAACAATAGTGAAAACGGTTTTACAGAAGACCTGTCAAGTCGTGCGCTCCTTGCAGACAGCAAGGGAAACATTTGGTATCCCAGAATAAACGCCGGCGTGGTCTGTTTCAACGGAAAGGAAAAAATTGTTTACACCACCGCACAGGGCCTTTGCAACAACGATGTGTTCAGCATTCTTGAAGATAGAACGGGGGCCATGTGGTTTGGCACAACGAACGGATTGAGTCGTCTAAAAAATGGGCAGTTTACGACGTACAATGTGGAAGACGGGCTCATAAATAAAGTCATCAATGAGATAGCAGAAGATGAGTACGGAAATCTTTGGCTCAGCACCGACGGGGGATTAAGCAGGTTTGATGGAGAGCATTTTTCTGGTTACACGGATGAAGATGGACTCATTGCTGGTAGTCTCCTTTCCATAAAGAAGGATTCCAGCAACGGTCTTTATTGGTTGGCTTCTGAGGTAGGATTTAGTGCCATGACAATCAAAGCCAACCACCAGGACAGCGTGAGTTTTGAAAACTACTCTGAAGGCATGGGCTACCCGCTGAATGGTACTTACCTTGATTTCATGGTTGACCACACCGGTGCCCTGTGGGCTAACGAGGGCAACAACTCCATCAAAAGATTTGACTATAGGAAAGCAAAAGCGGCCAGCAAACCGTTCGCCCTGCACATCTCTCAAATTCGATTAAACAATGAAGCCGTCTGCTGGAGTTATTTAAACCATACAGGAACAGACAGCCTGGCACTGCCTATAGAAATGCGGTTGCGTTTCGGTAAGCTCCTGAACCGCGCTGAACTGGAACAGAAGACTGCGCCATTCGAAGGTGTTCGTTACGATAGCCTCATACCCTTTGATTTTATTCCCTACCATCTTTCTCTTCCGTACAAAGCCAATTCCATCAGCTTTGATTTTGCCGCCATTGATCCGCACTTTTCAAAAAGCACACGCTATCAATACATGCTGGAGGGATTTGACAAAACCTGGAGCCCGCTAAGCAATAATACCAATGCCAATTTTGGCAACCTCCGTGAGGGCCGCTATGTATTTAGACTAAAAGCATTAAACCCCTACGGTATTTGGAGTGAGCTGAGTTATTCATTTACTGTGCTGCCACCCTGGTACAGAACATGGTGGTCATATACTCTGTATATCTTGCTGTTTGTCTCCGGCGTTTTTCTTTTCATTCGGTGGAGGACACGAGCATTGCAACAGGAAAAGATCCATTTGGAAGAAAAGGTGGCTGTCCGTACTAGCGAATTGAACCAGTCATTGAACAATTTGAAAGCGACCCAATCCCAGCTCATCCAATCCGAGAAAATGGCCAGCCTGGGTGAACTCACGGCGGGGATCGCGCATGAAATTCAAAATCCTCTCAACTTCGTCAATAACTTCTCCGAAGTGAATTCTGAACTCGCCACCGAACTGCTGGAGGCAGCTACAAAAGCTGACCTGGAAGAAGTAAAGACGATCGCCACGAGTATCAAAGAAAACGAAGATAAGATCACTCAGCACGGCAAACGTGCTGACGGCATTGTCAAAAGCATGCTGCAACATTCACGCAAGAGCACGGGACAGAAAGAACTTACTGACATCAACGCGCTGTGTGACGAATACCTCCGCCTCGCCTACCATGGATTGCGGGCGAAAGACAAATCATTCAATGCCAAATTCGAAACAAACTTTGATCCAGCCGTTGGCAACATCACTGTACTTCCCCAGGAGATTGGTCGGGTCATCTTGAACCTGATCAACAACGCGTTCCACGCGGTAACAGAAAAAAAGAAAACGAACGGTGGTGGATACGAGCCAACCGTCTCGGTGACGACAAAGAAGCAAAACGGAAGCGTAGAAATCAGTGTGACCGACAATGGCACCGGTATCCCGTCCCACGTTAAAGACAAAATCTTTCAACCGTTCTTTACCACCAAACCCACCGGGCAGGGAAC
>JAEUUD010000076.1 GCA_016787625.1 Cyclobacteriaceae bacterium | reverse complement strand
GTAAGCACTTTGAGATGCTAAGACTTAGTCATTATGCCGCAAATCCCAGATCCATATAATGCACCCATCTCCTCGGCGCTTTTTTCAACACCGTGATGTGGTCGCAGCGGAAGTAGTCGCTGTAGGAAAGGTTCTTCAGACTTTTCCAGGCCTTAAGGAAATCGTTGATGTCCAGGTTGCGGGCGATGGTGATATAGGGCGTGAAGTCGCCGCTGTGATCAAGTTTCTCAACAAGCTCGTAAATGGGAGTTTTTTGTACGACCTCCAGGTAGATCGTGCGCGTTGTTCCGTGATCATAGAAATTCAGGTTCTTGATGTGCACGTGAAACGGCGCGAAAGAAGAGATCTTCGAGTCGACCTGGTAGAGCCAGTCTTCAGCATGTTCGTCGCGGTACTTGAACAACGAGATGTGCGCTTTGGTGAACTCATCCTCGAAGGGATGCCCGATGGCCAGTTTGACATGCTGCTTGAGCATGGATACATACTCGGCGATGGCCGGCGGCGGCGAAATAATGAAGAGCAATTCGGGAGATACTTTCGTTTCCATACGTTTTAACCATTAAACATTAGAGTTTTACTATTCTTCCATTGAACATGTTCATTTCCATACGCACACGCCGTCCTACACCCAGCGTGGTGGCACGAATCAGTTTTTCAGAACCGTGCTTGTGCTTGATGTAATCAATCGCCTCGTACAGGTTGATGTCTTCTTCGGTGTCTTCAAACAGACTGATCTGGTGCTTGCCGAAGACCAGTCCGCTAAGGCGGACACCCACCAGCCGGATGAGCAGGCGGCGGTTGTAGAGTTTGTCAAATAATTCAAGGATCGTGCGGAGCACGGTGCTGTCCGATGATGTGTAGGGTACGTGCACCTGCTTCGTCTCCGTATCGAAATTGGAGTAACGGATCTTCACCGTGATGCAAGACGCGAGTTTCTTCTGTTCCCGCAACTGGAATGTTACCTTTTCCACCATGGCGATGAGGATGGATTTGAGCCGCTTCACATCGATGGTGTCTTCGTCAAAGGTGCTCTCGGTGGAAATGGATTTCTGTTCGGAGTAGGGCACCACCGGCGACTCATCTACGCCATTTGCCTTGTTCCATAACGACATTCCGTTTTTTCCGAAAGCACTGACCAGAAATTTCAGAGGCATCTCGCGCAGGGTGGACACGGTACGCACACCCATGTCGTAGAGAAACGATGACGTCTGTTTGCCGATCATGGGAATCTTGTCAACAGAAAGCGGGGCGAGAAATTCTTTTTCTGAGCCGGATGGGATCATCTTTTCTGCGTTGGGTTTGAATTCACCCGTGGCCACTTTTGATACCAGCTTGTTCACCGACATCCCCATGGAGATCGGCAGCCTGCTTTCCCGCATAATCTTTTGCCGCAGTTCCACCGCCCACTGGAAGGCGCCGAAGTAACGGTCCATGCCACTGGCGTCGATGTAGAACTCGTCGATGGAAGCTTTTTCGAAGAGCGGCGCACTGTCAGCGATCACCTCCGTCACCAGGTGGGAGTGCTGACTGTAGGATTCTACGTCTCCCGAAATGACCGTAGCGTCGGGACAGAGCTGGAGGGCCAGGTACATGGGCATGGCTGAGTGGACCCCAAAGCGGCGGGCTTCGTAGCTGCAGGCGGCAACCACTCCGCGCCGGCTGCTGCCCCCTACAATGAGCGGCCTCCCGTTGAGCCTGGGGTTGTTTTTCCGCTCCACGGCCACAAAAAAGGCATCCAGATCCAGATGGATAATGTTCCTGTCCATAGAGGCAAATTACTAAAATTAGTATGCATTACTAATAATATTAGTAATTTAAGATTATGAAGAAAAAGCTCATTTTTTGCCGCAAGGGTAGTGGTCCCCAAGCCAGTCGGAAGCACTAAGTTTGAATAACCCTGAACAATGCGACTCAAAACCTACTTCGTTGCAATCCTTATTCTTGCCATGGGAGTTGCTAAGTCGCAAGACAGGGAAATCACTGGCAAGGTCATCATAGCAGAGAATGGCAGGCCACTAAAAAATGTAAGGGTCTCAGTCAAGGGAACATCGATTCGAACAAAGACCGACAAAGACGGCAATTACAAAATCATTGTACCAAATCCAGACAAGCGCACTTTAGTATTCAAATATCGCCCACGCCGATATCCTACCGAGGAAGTCAAAATTGGGCAAAGAAAAAGCATTGATATGTTTATGACCCCATGGGTCCGTTAGTTTTTCGGTGGCTTTGTAGAATATTAAAGTGAGAGATGTCCTTTTGATCATGCTGCTCTTTAGTTGAGTAAGAGTAAAAATCCCGGCCAGCTAACCCGACCGGGATCTTATTTTACCGCTTACTGCTTACCACTTACCGCCTACTTTTTTATCTCCGGCAAACGTCCCGGCGTATACGGCGCACCGGCAGCCTCCATCTTCGTCTCCAACGCTTTCAGGTCGGTGTTGACAACAGCCTTCAGGTCATTCAGCACACCTTCGAATTCATCCGAAGCAATCTGAAGCTGGTCCTTCATCGTTGTCGTCGGATCGCTGGTGGAACCATAACCGCTGTAGATGGCGCTGAACAACCGTGACTGGATGGAAGGCGGGGTGTCAATGTCGAGATTACCGGCTGCACGATCGCCATTCATCTTCAACTGGATAGTGCGCATCTTCTCTTCAAGACTCTTCACATCTCCAACAAAATCCTGGTTTGGTTTGGCCACGCTCCAGATGGCTTCCTTCATGTGACGGATTCTGCTGTTGGCATCACTGATCACGCGACCAGCGCTGGTGATCTCGCGCTGCAGTTCAGCTGCTTTGCGCTGCCACTCCACCAGGGCCGGGCGACTGGAGGCAGGCAGGGTTGAGCCTGGCAAAACGTTCACCGTCATTTTCTCAGGACCGGCAAGATCCGTGATCACGCCGTCAACATATTTGGATAGTGAAACGGTGTAGTTACCCGGTGCGGCCAATTGACCCACATCATTGGGCTGGAATACATTGTCATTCGGCTGAGGATTGACATTGATCGGGTTGGAACTCGGATAACGGAAATCCCACACAATCCTGTTCACCCCTTTTTTGGCAGATGACTTCAGTTTCCGGATGATATCACCCTTTTCATTGCGAATGGTGAACAGCAGATAGGGTGCCTCTTCTTTGTCCTCTTCCTTCAAGGCATCATAGGTCGGATAAAATACATCCTTCCCATCCTTATTCAGCTTGTCCTGCTCTTCCTGACGCTTCTCTTTACGTGTCTTCAGGTCATCCCTGAAGTAGTAGGTGATGACCGCGCCAACTTTAGGATTTTCGGCGGCGTAGTAGGATTCGCCCAGGAAACCTTTGCCGCGAATTCCAAGCGGGCTGTTTTCCACAAACATCCAGCTGTCTTTGACCGGGAAGATATATCCTTCCTTGCCCTCTGTTTGCTTTAAGTGACGAAGGGGCGTGTAGTCATCGAGAATGTAGAATCCACGGCCAAAGGAGGCGAGAACCAGATCATTCTCCCGCTTCTGTATAGCCATGTCGCGAATAGCAATGGTTGGCAAGCCTCCCTTGATCTGACGCCATGCTTTACCTCCATCATTGCTGAAGTGTACCCCGAATTCTGTGGCAACAAACAACAGGTTGGGATCTATATGATCTTCCATCATGCTGTATGTCGAACCACGCTCTGGCAGGTTGGCCGAAATGGATGTCCAGGTCGCTCCCTTGTCAGTACTCTTGTATATATATGGCTTGAAGTCGCCACGCTTGTGATTGTTCAATGTGACGTACATCACGTTTTCATCATGCTGTGAAGCCAATGCGTGATAGACATATGTCATGGTTGGGGCTCCGGTAATGCCATCCGTCTTTTTCCACGACTTGCCGCCGTCGGTAGTGACCTGGATCAACCCATCATCCGTACCGACGATGATGACGTTCTCATTTTTGGGAGACTCGTAGAGGGCGCTCACCGTTCCGTAGAGTGCTGCACCGCTGTTCTTTCCTACGGCTTCCATGCTCCACACTTTGCCCATGAATGGCAGTTTGTTACGATCCATGTTGCGGGTGATGTCTTCGCTGATCACTTGCCATGTGTTCCCATAATCATCACTACGAAACACTTTGTTGGCGGCGAAATAGATGCGACCCTTTTTGTGTGCGCTAGTCATCAGTGGCACGTCCCAATTCCACCGGTAGTCATTTTCACCTTTCCTTGCCTGTGGCTGAATACCGATGGACTCACCCGTAGCCTTGTCGAATCGCACCAATCCCCCGTGTTGAGATTGCGCATAAACGATGTTGGGATTGTTGGGGTCAATGGCGCTCTCGAAGCCATCACCTCCGTTGGTGACAAACCAGTCAGAATTGGGAATGCCGTTTTCACTTCGATTGCGTGATGGTCCACCAAGACTGAAGTTGTCCTGTGTGCCGCCGTAGACATAATAGAAAGGAAAGGCATTGTCCACCTCAACCTTATAAAACTGTGTGACAGGAAGATTGGCCTTGAATTCCCAGGTTTTGGCTCCGTCGTATGTGACATAAATGCCGCCGTCGCAACCGTTGATCATGTGTCGTGTGTCATTGGGATTTACCCAAAGAGCATGGTTATCTACGTGCTTGGATTTCTCACCGATGGGTCTGAAGTTCTTGCCTCCATCTGTACTGATGTCGATGGAATAGCCCATAACATAGACCGTGTTGGGATCCTTTGGATCGGCAATGACTTCATTGTAATAATTTCCACCCGTCTGATGACTGCTCATCTTTTGCCAGCTGGCACCGCGGTTGGTACTCCTGTAGAAGCCGCTTTCTTTCGAAGCTTCCATCACGGCATAGATGTATTCTGGGTTAGCAGGCGATATGTCGAGCCCGATTCTGCCTTTGTCGCCTGATGGAAGTCCTGAATTAATTTTCTCCCATGTCTTACCGCCATCGGTGGTTTTGTGCATTCCCGAATTCGGGCCACCGGTTAACATCCCATAATCATGGCGGCGGCGCTGGAATGCTGATGCATAGACCACTTCGCTGTTACGCGGATCCATGATGATGTCGTTGACGCCGGTGTGCTCATCAATTTTGAGTACCTGATTCCAGGTTTTTCCTCCATCGGTCGTTTTATACACACCCCGCTCACCGCCTTCTTTCCACAGAGGCCCTATGGCAGCTACCCAGACAATGTTGGAATTGTTTGGATCGACAATGATGCGGCCGATGTGTTCTGAAGTTTTCAAGCCCATGTTCTTCCAACTGGAGCCTCCATCTTCTGATTTATAAACACCGTCACCGTATGCAACGCTGCGCTGATTGTTGTTCTCGCCTGAACCTACCCAGATAACATTCGTATTGCCTGGATCCATGGTGATGCAGCCGATGGAGTAGGAGCCCTGACCATCAAAAATGGGTTCATAGGTTGTTCCGGCATTGACTGTTTTCCAAACGCCACCCGAAGATGACGCTACATAATACTCACTCACATTCTTCGGGTTAACCGCAAAGTCTGAAATGCGTCCGGAAGTCACTGCAGGTCCGATGTTGCGGAACTTGATTCCGGGAATAGAGATTTCATCTTTTTTGGGCTCGGCCGCTCCCGGCTTGGTTTCTTTCTTTTGGGCATGAAGAGCGGTACACCCAATAATCAATGCGAACGTCAGTAGTTGTTTGTTCATGCTATTCGTTTTTATGCTGGATTGATGAAGGAGATTTATTTCCGTTGTCGATTTACTCAAACGAGTCAAGTGGAGCAAGTACACTTGTTCGTTAAATGATTGGATCATCAACCTGCGCCGGAAAACGAGTATATTTACCGTGCGAAAACGGACAAACATGCCACAGGTGGCGGAGAAGAAGACTAAAAACACTTTTATTGATCAGGAAGTACTCCTGAAGGCATACGAGCAAATGTGCACGGCCAGAAGAATGGCTGATACATATGAAGAAAACCGTGAGGTATGCAGCAAATATGTCCATAGCACTTCCAGAGGCCACGAGGCCATCCAGCTGGCAGCGGGATTTCTCCTCACCGAAAATGACTACGCCGCTCTCTACTATCGCGATGAATCCATGCTCCTGGGCATTGGACTGGAACCATACGAGTTGATGCTTCAGCTGATGGCAAAACGCGACGATCCGTTTTCAGGCGGACGACTCTACTATGGCCATCCTTCATTGAAACGCAAGGGCCTTCCTATTATTCCACATCAAAGTTCGGCCACAGGCATGCAGGCAATCCCGGCCACGGGCATGGCGCATGGCATTGCTTATCTGGAGTCGCAGAAGCTCATCAATGATGATGTAAAATCCATCGTTCTGTGCTCACTGGGCGATGGATCTGTCACGGAAGGGGAAGTGGCTGAGGCATTTCAAATGGCCGTACTTAAGAAACTCCCCATCCTGTACCTCATCCAGGACAACGACTGGGGAATTTCTGCGACAGGAAAGGAAATGAGAGCCAACGATGCCTATGAGTATGCCGCTGGGTTCAAAGGTCTCGAGCGCCGCCGTGTTGATGGTTCAGATTTTGTCGAAAGTTATCTCGGCTTGATCGATGCTTTGAATTACGTGCGGGAAAAGCGCGCACCCCTTCTCCTTCATGCGAAATGTCCTTTGCTGGGTCATCATACATCAGGTGTGCGTAAGGAATGGTATCGCGGTGATGACCTGAAAGAGCATGAGAAGAGTGACCCTTTGATCAAGCTGGAGAAATATTTGTTGGATGCTGGTATTCCGAAAGGAAAGCTGCAGCAGTTGGCGAAGAATGCCGCTGAGAAAGTAAAAAATGACTACGATCGTGCTATTGCCTCGGCTGATCCAGAACCCGCAGATTTCGACTCTCATGAATTCGCTCCAACGGTGGTTACGGAGGAGGTTGGTGAGCGAACGCCAAAGGGTGGAGAAAAAGTGCTCATGGTCGATGCAGCCCTTCATGCAGTGGATGAGATATTGAAGACGACGCCGGAAGCTCTTTTCTACGGCCAGGATGTTGGCCGGCGACTAGGTGGGGTTTTTCGTGAAGCGGCAACACTGGCGCAGAAGTACGGTGACGAACGGGTCTTCAACACACCCATTCAGGAAGCGTACATTGTTGGATCGACGGCTGGCATGTCGGCCACGGGGTGCAAGGCGATTGTGGAAATACAGTTTGCCGATTACATCTGGCCTGGAATCAACCAACTTGTTGAAGAACTCTCCAAGAGCTGTTACCTCACCAAAGGAAAATTCCCCGTTCAGTCGCTTATCCGCGTGCCGATCGGAGCTTATGGCGGAGGTGGACCCTATCATTCGGGTAGTGTGGAGTCAACCTTACTGACCATTCGTGGAATCAAAGTGGTATATCCTTCCAACGCAGCCGATATGAAGGGCCTCTTGAAAGCATCCTTCCTTGATCCTAACCCTGTCGTTTTGCTGGAGCACAAAGGACTTTACTGGAGCAAGCTGCCTGGAACCGGGGAAGCGAAGACCGTTGAGCCCGATGATCAGTACGTTATTCCGCTAGGTAAGGCACGGATTGCTATGCAGGCAGACCCTGCGAAAATCAATGCAGGAGAATCTCTTGTTGTTATCACCTACGGTATGGGTGTTTACTGGGCCAAAGAGGCAGCGCAGGATTTTAGAGGTCAGGTAGAGGTCATGGATTTGAGAACCCTGAACCCCATTGATTGGGATGCCATTGAGATGTCGGTAAGGTCACACGGCAGGGTAATGGTACTCACCGAAGAACCGCTGCTGAATTCCTTTGCGGAATCCCTTGCAGGAAGAATTTCGAAAACGTGTTTCCGTTTTCTTGATGCACCCGTATGGACAGTGGGGTCAGCGAATTTGCCGGCCGTGCCTATGAATGTGGAGCTCGAGAAGATGATGCTGCCAAATCCTGAAAAAGTTGCTCAGGCAATGAAAGGCCTGCTGGACGATTAGTGCTTAGAAGGGATATCCGATACCAATATTGTAAATCACTGGTTCCCGCTTGCTGTCGTAAGGCCCGGTAAACCGGAAGTTCCCCAACACAAATCGATCGCCGACTGGCCTTGAAGGGTCCCACACTTTGATGCCCACGTCGACACGCAGAACAAGGAAGGAGAAGTCGAGGCGGAGACCAAACCCGGTGCCGATGGCAATTTCCCGGTAGAAGGAATCAAAGAAGAATTTGGCATTGCCCTCGCTCGCCCATGGTGCCGTGGTCGGTTCGGAGGTATTCGGTGTAACCTGCTGGAAAGTCCATACGTTGCCGGCGTCGATAAACAGGGCGCCGTTAACGAAACCGAAAAGTTTTTTTCGCCACTCCACACTTCCTTCAAGCATAATTTCACCAGGTCGTTCATAGCGGTAGTCGAATAGCCCGCTGCTGGCAGGATTGGTGCTGAGAGGCGGTGGTGCTGACCCAAGGCCAAGACGTCGCGGCCTCCAGGCCCGCACACTGTTACTGCCGCCTACGAAGAAATATTTTTCGTAAGGCAACGACTTGTTGTCTCCATAAGCGTAGGCAACGCCGGAATTGAAACGAAAGGCGACCGATGTATTCTTGTTGATTACTCTGTTCCTTCTGAAATCGACCCCCAATCGCACATACTTGTAAATTTCCAGATCCCGCTTGACCGCATAGGTTGGGGTAAAGAAATTGAACAACGTGCCACCACTTTCAGCCTGAATGCGGAGAAAGTATGAGCTTCGTTCCTGATTTCCGTAGTTGCTGGGATTCCAGGTCATGGAAAAAATCATGGAACTGACCAATGAAGGTTTGAAAGAGTTCTTCAGATTATTGCCCTGGTTGTTTTGCAGATCCGTCAGCAGTTGATCAAAGGCGGGATCGAGGGTTGATTGAATGACCTGCAGGTTGGTGAGGGTAAATGAGTAAAGGGTCGTCCTTTTGTTTTCCCAGGTGTAGGTGTTGGAAAAAGTTACGTTGGATCGCTGATACTCTGGCCGGTCGGTGTAGGTGTATCCGACGAGTAGTTTTGTTTTTGGGTTGAACTTTCCGAGGTCTTCCGCTTTCTTTCCAAGCGGTAGGAGGAACTGAGGGAAAGTTACCGACATGTTGATGGTGGCTTCAGTGCTCTTGTAAATGCCGCCCAGGTCAGTGGCACCGGCGACGCCTTCAAATCCGTATCGCCCATTAAGTTCAAAAATCTCCAACCCCTGAAAGATGTTACGTTTCTTGAAGCTCAGGCTATAGTACGGACCGGGGAAGCCCTGGTTTACGGTGACACCAGCTTCGTTGGTCCACGAATACCGGTCGAGCGGACTTGCGAAAATGTTGGCGATAAACTTACCGCCTGTCGTATCGTAGTTGATGTTGACGAACTTGAAAATATCCAGGTTGGCGAGCTGTCGTTGTGTGGCAAATGTCTTGTCACGGCTATAGAGGCTGTCGCGTTTGAGGAACACACGCTGCCTGAGTATCCTCTTGCTATACTGATCCACGAGGTAATCAAACCGGATGTCTTTGTAAAGAGCAGTCAATCGTAGTTTTCCTCGGTCAGGAATTCCAGCGTCGGTTCTGAATCGAATGGAATCGATCCTGAAGGTGCGGTGCGTGGAACGGTTGACCGGATCGGAGATTGAAATCTGCAGGGCGATGGAGTGATGATGACCATAGGTGGTGTCTACCTGAAAATCGATGTATTGTTTACTGAAGTCATAGTACCCGTGGTCTTTCATGAGGAAGTCAATCCTGTCCCTTTCGTCACTTAGCGCTTTTTGATCATACCGATCGCCTTTCTTGATCTTGCTAAGGTCTTCGGCGCTTCGCATGATGAAGAGCATGGATGAATCAGGGATACGGTAGATAATGGTATCATAGGAAAAGGGTTGGCCTTCAGCAAGGACATATTGAATAGAGACCCTCTTCTTTTTTTCATTGACAGTGGCCTTTGTTGTTGCGTGAAAGTATCCGCGGTTGAAAGCATAGGCGTTGATTTTCTCTACCGTTTCTCTGACAAGGGCAGAGTCATAGACAGAGACTTTTTCCCCCCATTGCATGGGAAGGTTACCATTTTCAATCTTGAAGTTGATGTCATCAAGTTTTTGTTGCTTCCGGAATTGAAGGTTGGCTTTCTTGCGGTCGCTGGTTGCTGCTGCGATCTTAGCATCAAACTTCTTCTCCCTCTTTTCTTTCTTCCGGATGAAGTCCTGCTTGCTGTGGATGATGGTTGAATGGTCCTTGTTGAACCTTTTGAGCCCCAGGTAATACATCCACGTTAGTGTGTTGATGGGCAGACCAAGGAAGCGCCGGTTGGCACGCTGCACATAAATGTCATGAAGTCCAGCCTTGTCGATCTGCCTGGATGTTTTGATGGATTGCTTGTATAGAAGCTTCTCATCATCCTTCAGGTACTTGGTTCCAACGCAGCTATTCAGCAGGAGCAAGAGGCACAGGCCAAGCGAAATTTTGGTACCTTTCCCTTTGAGTGATTTCAGAATGATCTCCAAAGCCAAAGTTCGCTTCATTAAATCCTTGCAAGTAAAGAAATACAGACTCGCGGAACAATGCTTTATCGTGCAGGGCGCCAAAGCCGTTCAGGAAACCCTTGACTCTGAATTTCAGGTGCTCATGTTATATGGAACGGAAACTTTCCTGCAAGGTGTCAAATCTGCCAGGCGGGCGAAGGAAGTCGCTGAGGTTTCGGAAAAGGAGCTAACGGCACTTGGCTCAGTAGAGGTAAACCAGGCCGCACTGGCTGTCGTGAGGATGAAGCCGCGTCGTGAGCCGGAGTTGCTGAAAGATCGCTTCACACTTGTGCTGGATGACATCAGGGATCCCGGCAACCTGGGTACCATTATCCGCACTGCCGATTGGTACGGAGTACGTACGATACTGGCTTCGCCGGAGACGACGGATGTATACGGTCCAAAGGTGATCAATGCAACCATGGGTTCATTCCTGCGTGTTGATATTCACTACACAAATCTGGAACCAATTCTTGCGAGGAAGCTGTATCCCGTATTCGGGACTTTCCTTGATGGAGAAAATGTTCATCAGGCTGATTTTGGAAAACAGGGATTGATTGTCATTGGCAATGAATCCCGAGGTATCTCTCCGGGTGTTGAAAAATGGGTTACCCGCCGCATGACCATACCAAGAATAGGTCGCGCTGAATCCCTCAATGCGTCTGTGGCCACAGCGATTGTTCTCGACAATATCTTCCGATAGTTACAGGAAATTCTGACTTTGTGTCGATGCCTCTTCGGACATGCGCGCAGCATGCTCTTTCCCAAGATATCGGTCAATCACGTTGTGGCCCAGGTATATCAGCGGCGTCAACAAAATGGCTACAATGAACTTGTAGATATAGTTGGTGATTCCGATGGCAAGAATTTGTGTGAACGAGAAGGTTCCGGCAAAGGCAATGAACAGCACAACAAAACTGTCGATGAGTTGAGACACAAGTGTTGAGCCGGTCGCTCGCATCCAAAGTTTCTTGGGCCCCGTGACCTGCCTGAGTTTTTGAAAAACAAAGACGTCCGTCAGCTGGCCGATAAGGAATGCTGTCAGTGACCCAAGAATAATTCGCAAGCCCTGTCCAAAAATTTTATTGAACGCGAAATTCATGTTGAAGAAATTGCCATCAGGATCGGCGTTGTTGGCATCCATCCACCACCCGGCAGGTGGGAGCTGAATGGCAAGGAAAATGACGAGGAATGAATACGCAACGAGTCCGGCTGTCAGGTAGCTGATTCGTTTTACGCCAGGCTTTCCGAAGTATTCGTTGATCAGGTCGGAAGTGATGAAGACCACCGGCCAGATCACCGCGCCTGCGGTGAGGTTGAAGTCCATCGTAAAACCGAGGATGGAAAGATTGGCAGGCTGTAGCCCGAGTGTTTGTTCTCCGGAAAAAATCTTCACACCGATCATTTCGGCGATCAGTGCATTGGTCAGAAAAATGCCGCTAAGGACAATGAATAGCCGGTGCTTCTTTCTTTCAAGGATGAGGTCGCTCATTCGGCAATTTCAAAAGTTTCACCTTCGGTAGCCAGTAGTGTATTAGAAAATACTTGTCTTGCTTCTGCCAACACGACGCTGAGGTCCTTGTATCTGGCTGAGAAGTGTCCGATGAGCAGCTGCCCGGCGCCAGCTTTACGCGCCATTTCTGCGGCCTCTGCAGCCGTGCTATGACGGGTTTCACGAGCCTTGGCCTTCTCGTCTTCCATAAAAGTTGCCTCATGATAGAGAAGATCGACGCCATGGATCGATGAAAGGACTTTGTCAGAAGGCTGCGTGTCGGAGCAATAAGCATATGACCTCGAGCGCTTGGCCGGAAGTGTGTACTCATCACTGAGGTATCGTATGGCTCCGGCATCATCGAGGATATTTTCCCCACGTCTCAATTGTGGTATGTATTGAATGGGGACGCCAGAGACTTTCGATTTGTCCATGGATCGGCTCTTTGGCTTTTCACGGAAGAGAAATCCACAGGTGGCGATCTTGTGATCAAGGGGGATACTCCACACGGTGATGGAGTCATTTTCCAGGATCAGGTTCGGCCCATCTTCAGTAAGCGGATGAAGGATCACTTTGAAATTCAGAGAAGACCCTGAATGCCTCAATTGTGCCAACATGATCTCCTCCAGCCCCCTGAAACTGTAGATATGCAGATCATGCTCACGGTGGAGGAGGTGCATGGAAAACAGCAGGCCCATGAGTCCGAGATAGTGATCACCATGAAGGTGGCTTATGAAAATATGATTGATCTTGTGAGTGCTCTTGTCATATTTTCTCAGTTGAAGCTGACAACCCTCCCCGCAATCAAGAAGAAAGTGACTGTTTTGAATAACAAGATGTTGAGATGAAGTAAACCGACCGTAGGCAGGAAGTGCACCGCTGGAGCCAAGTACCGTAATCTGGAAACTACCCAATGTTAAAGTTTAGAATGCGTCCATTCAAGTTACTCTTTTTTTTGAAGCGTACGTGATGGAGTTAGTTGTGGTGACGTCTAAAATAAAACAGGAGGCCGAGACCTCCCATTTTCAAATGCCTCTGGACTTATTGATTCACTGTCC
>JAEUUD010000075.1 GCA_016787625.1 Cyclobacteriaceae bacterium | reverse complement strand
GGTTTGCGCCCGACATGATGGGAAGCCTCGTCGTATCAAAGCCACGCCTTCGTGACGAAGTCTGGAAATCGTCGGCCCTTGATGGCAGCGGCGCGACTGTACTGGACGAACTCGAACGAATCGGCTACCTGGGCAATGTCCCTTGCGGCTCCATTCCTGTTGACTTTTACCTTGAACTTCACATTGAGCAGGGTCCTATCCTGGAACAGGAAGGCTGCCAGATTGGAATCGTTGAAAAGGTGCAAGGGATCTACTGGACTGAATACATACTGTCTGGTCAGGCTGCTCATGCGGGCACAACACCTTTTGCCAACCGTCGTGATCCGGGCATTCTCGCGGCCAGAACGCTTGTACACCTTCGTGAAATGGCAGGCAGTGTAGAAGGGCAGCTCGGAACCATTGGGTTGATGGAGTTCACTCCTAATGTTGTCAATGTTGTTCCTGAAAAAGTACGGTTCATCACCGACCTGAGAAATCCGAACGAAACACGGCTGATTGAATCTCAACGCAGACTGGATGAATTTATCCTGGCGGAGGCAGAGAAGGCAAACATTGACATTGTGCGGCACGAGCGAGTCCGGCTGGCACCCGTCAATTTCTCGGCCGATGTCGTCGATATTATTCAAACTTCGGCGGCGGCACTCGGCCTCACGTCAAGAAAGATGGTCAGCGGTGCAGGTCACGACGCCCAGATGATGGCGGCAGTGTCGCAGGCAGCCATGATATTTGTTCCAAGCAAAGATGGCCTCAGCCATAACGTGAAGGAGTACACAGCTCCCGAAGACCTGTCCAATGGCGCCAACGTATTGCTTTCAGCGACTCTTGGACTGCTCGGATGACGGAAAATAAAAAAGCCCCGTCGAGGGGCTTTTGAATGAGGAATGGTTGTTTTACTTCCCAAAAACATACCGGACGTTGAAACCAAAGCTATTGACGAAGTCAGTGGTTTCAATGAGTACGAAGGTAGGACGGTAGTCGAGACCGATCGCGAGGGGAATGTCTTTGAAGCGGTACTCAAGTCCAATCTCACCTGAAGCTCCCAGGGCAAACGGACTGGCCAGGTAAAGGGAAGGACCAACACCTACATACCAGTTGATCGGTGAATCAGAAACGGGCCGGTAGAGAAAATCCCATAGGGCCTCTACGGCTACACCGCTGCCGAAAGAAACGTCAGCGTGTATTCTGCTGAACTCACCAAGAGCAAACACTCCGTCGATGGCCACACTGTTCTTGTTCCCCATCGCGTTGCCGAAGCGGATACCGGCTTCCTGCGCTTGAACGGTTCCCACTCCAAACATGCATACGATGGCAGCGGTGATGAGTCTCTTAAGTTGTTTCATGATTGTTTTGTTTTAGATGTAATGCAAGTAACTGTTTTACGCTTTCAGAATGACTTCCGTCATATTCCCACTTTCTCTCTTCGGGTCCAGATTTCATGAAGGGGTTCACCTTTTGAGCTCAGCCCTGAGTGATGCCATTCACCTTCCTGTAGACTGAAGTCAAATCCAAGGCTGGCGCCCACGCGCGAAGCGTCGCGGGAGAAGAAGCCGATGTTCTCCGTGTATTTTCCGTCCACCGTGGTGTAGGTGCCGCCGCCAGTACCGAAGAACTCCTTTGTATCAACATTATATGCAATCCATTGGAAGCGGGTGCCTGAAAGAATCTTCATCGTGCGTCGCGCGCCGGGTGTGGATCGCCTGATCTCCTTTTTTTCGTTGATCCTTCCAGTAATGAGCCATGCACCAGCCAGTTGGCCGGGTGTTCCGTTGTCGATGCGTTTGAACTTTGCCTCAGGCGTTGTTGAAAGGGAAAGCTGGCCGTTCGCCAGGGTAACTGAGGCCGTTTGCTGTGTTCCGATTCTTTCCGGATTGCGTGTGTCAAACTCGATCACTTCCGTTAGCTGATTGTCTTTGAGCGTGTACTTGCCGCCAAAGGTTCCAACGAACTGCTTTCCTCCATCGCTATAGATGGCCACTGAGAAGAACCCATCAGCATAAATTCTTGAAACTGTTGTTCCGTTGTCCTGCGATTCCCACGACCCGGTGACCGGGTCCGCGGCATATGCTATCCCTGTGATCATGACAGCGATAAGACAGAGTAGTTTTTTCATTGACTTGACTGGTTGTTGAGGTCTGTAAAGATAAGGATACTCTTTGATGTGCTGATTTGCTGATTAGTTGATGTGTTGATTTTGCGGGCCAACGCCCAATATCCAACGCCCAATATCCAACGCCCAACACCCAATACCCAACACCCTCTTACCTATACACCCACTTAAACACCTTCTCATTCACTTTCAGCAGGTACAATCCTCGAGGCGATTCCTGGGGTAAGGTAATTTCAATCTGGTGATCGTCCACTTCCTGTACGTTGATGTTCAGCTGCTGCCCGGTGGTGCTATACACGGCAGGAGGTTGGGGTGAGAGCATGTTCGTACGAAAATACATCACAGGTCCGGCAGACGGGTTGGGATAAACAACATCCGCCATCACTGCTTCTTCCGATGCCGTAACAATTCTTGGCACCTGGGTTTTGGCGTATTCCGATCGGACATCGAGATATTGCTTGAGTCCGTACTTCACGTGATTCGACATCTTCAGATTGAACGAATAGGTGAAGTCATTGTAAGTAAATCCAAACATAAGACTGAAGTAGGGATCATTCATTACGGCCACGTCGAGCATCGACTGGTAAGCCGCAAACTGTGGCAACGCCGTGGCTTCGTTGAAGCTGGTCTCCATCAATTGCTTGAGATATAACTCGTATTGTGCACGGTATGCAGGAATGGCCAGTATCCTCTTGGTCAAAGGCCTTGGTTGTCCAGGGTAGCTCCAGTTGTTGAGATCGCGCACAGCCCAGTCCTGACCTACCCAGTCGATGCCCCAGGTATTGTCCGCATCATAGGGGATGTACTCCACCTTCTGTGTTTCTCCATTATAGAAAAGGTAGAAATTGTTCTGGTTGTAGCTGTAGCCATCCCAATGACCGAGGAGAGACTCCACAGCCAGTTGCCTCAGATACCTGTCGACGTGGAAGATCTTCTCGAACTCTTCCGGAAAAGCGCTCGTCGCGATGTTGTTGAGCTTCTGCACAAATTGACTGAGTTCAGCTCGTGTGTCTGAAGATGTATTGATTTCGGATTCAAACCTCGCCTCATCGAATACCTGACTGCTGCTCTGAAGGTTGGCACCGTAGCTGCATTTGTATAAAAAACCCTCCTCATGGCCATAGCGCATGTTGAGAAATACATCATCGACTTGTTCGACGTTGAGATACACGCCCATGTAATCTCCGTTGATGTAAAGCCGTAGGTGATGCGTCCGTGCCGCGGGAATTTCCATTTCACGATACGTCGCCAGGGTCAGCGCCTCCCGTATCAGCGACGGGTCGTTGACATTGGCTTTGAAGTTGAACTTCTTGTACTCGAAGAACTTCTTTCCTCCGAATTCCCTGAAGTCGATCTTGAATGATTTCTTCTCGGCGTACCTGGAGGTGTTCCCGCGAAGCCGCACGCCAACATCTTTTGCCAGCGTCGTATCCATCAGGGAGTTTACCATCCTGAAAGTAGCGCGCTTGTATTCATCACTTTCGGCATTGGCCGGATCCTGCAGAAAAACCAGGTCGGCAGGGTCCATGGTGAGGTAAACAACAGCAAGCTCATCGGGACGAAAGATGTCGTCGACACCCGGATTGGTATTCTGGCCTGCTGCACCAAGAGCAAGCAGGAGAAGGACGCCTGTACAAAGCGACCTCATTTTCCGCACCACACCAACTTCACCGATTTTCACTGCCAATTATTTCTTATAGAATTTCCAGGAGGTCTTAAAGTCCTTGGTCAGGTTTTGGTTGGTGAGGGTTGCGCGCAGCATCTCCACAGGCATAGCATTCTCTTTCATAAATGCATCGTGGTATTGCTTGTACGACATTTTACCTCCATCGACCAGCTCTTTCTTCAGGGCATAGAATTGCAACCCGCCAACCATGTAGGCCAGCTGGTAGAGCGGGCCGTAGTTACTGGTGAACGAACGACGAACTTCCCCTTCGGCGTTGGCACGCTCATGACCAACACGGTCGACGAGGAAATCGATGCATTGCTGGGGTGTCCACTTGCCCAGGTGATAGTTGAGTGAGAAAATGATCCGTGCACAACGGTGCATGCGCCAGAAGAGCATGCCGATCTTGTCTTCAGGCCCGCGGGGGAAGTTGAGATCCCAGAGCACAAACTCCCAGTACAATGCCATCCCCTCATGCCAGAAGGCAGTACGGAAGTGACGATACGGTTTGTTGCGGTTGTTGAGGAATCCCTGAAGGTGGTGACCGGCAATCAGTTCGTGATGCACCGTCGCACGGGAAAAATGCGGATTGTTGCCCCGCATGCTCATGAGCTTGTCTTCGTGGTTCATCTCGTTCGTTGGATAAGAAATCTGCAGCACCTCGCCGCCGAGGAAGAACGGACTGATCAATTGCTGTTTGGGAGGAATCATCCGCATGCGCCATGTTTCTTCTGCGATAGGTGGTATGGTGATGAGGTCATTTTTCTTAAGAAAATCCACCGACTCGTTGTAAAGCTGCAGCATGGCTTCCGGCTGGTATCCTTCCGGAACGAACGACATCTTGACTTTCTCCTGGGCGGCTTTCCAGTTGTCGCCGAAGCCCATCTCACGTGAAGCTTTCAACAGCTCAGCATCACACCAGGCAAATTCCTTGTTGGCGATCTCGATGAGTTCTTCTGGGGTGTAGGGGATCATCTCGTACGTCAGTGTGCGGATGAGTTCATCGCGACCGATGGGATTGCCAATGATTCCGCTTCCGTCATCCTTGGGCTGTGAGGCAGGGTCGATCTTTTTCTTTAAGGCTGCGGCATACTTTCCCAGCGCACTGTCGAGTTGCTGATACGGACGTGTGATCCACCACGTAAACTGTGGATCGTAGCCATTGTAAAAATCATACACACTTTTCAGTGCAGCCTGCTGACCAGTGACGATCTGGCTTGCACGTGCAGCAAGTGGAGGCGTGAGGTTCGGTTCTGTCGCCAGTTTTTTCTGGGCTGCCTGAACATTCTTTTTGATGTCGTTCAGCTGACGGGCGATCTCGTCGCTTTTCAAATGAAGTCCGCGGCGGCGCTGCTTCTCGATGGGGTATAATCCATCGCCATACCCTGTAAGTTTGGATACCTGGGCTGCTTCCTTTCCTTCAAGGTTGAATTGGTAAAGGTCATCCTCCATGTCGCGGCGTATAAGCAGGTAATCCACCTTGCCGCCCAATGACAAAGGTTCGAAGGGTATCTGTTCGAGTTTTTTCAGGTAGTCGTTGTAGAAAGCAATCATCCTTTCTCTACGTTCCGGCGAGCCCTGTACGGTGTAGAAACGTTCGAGGCTGCCCAGATCGGCTTCATAGCCGACGATGAAGGGATAGAGTTCAGAAGGTGCCGGCGCTGTATTTTGGGCAGACAGCGAAGCGGTGATCGTGATGCTGAAGAGCAGGAAGGAAAGTCTGACGAGCTTCATGGTATGGGATTAATTTTTGAATCCCGAAGCTACGCCATTTGGCAGGCAACGCCAATGCTCTTTGTTAAAGGGAAAACTGTCCGGCTGAGTGGTCGTCGAAATCGATTGAGAGACTGTCGGACGAGGGGCTGGATTTACTTTTTTGCGACCTGATAGGCCTTCTCACCCTGAAGCTCGGTCTCTTTCACCACGCCCAATTGTTTGAGTTCCGTCAGCATGGCCTGAATGGCGGGCTCGTGCTGGCTGCCGAGGTGCTGCACCAATGCGCTATGGGTCTTGATGTCGTTGGGTGATTTGCGGAAGTCCGTGATGAAGTTGAGGATATCGATTTTTTTCATGGCCATGGATGATCTGGGTGGAATACGGATGAGCCGGGTAAAATGTTGGGGCAATTATCTGAAATTTATGGGAAAGCTGCAGGTGGATTTTTATGAAATCCTTATATCTCTGTCTGGCGGTTTTGCATTTCCTTTATGACCGGCGTCATACCTTTGACCTGTCAATGCAAGAGGAATGAGTTCAATGGTTCAGTGGTTGAAGGAAAGGCCCTACCTGAGCAGCTTGATGCTGATCGGCGGAGTGACCCTCCTGTGCCTCGGAATCCATAACCTGGTCGGCTACCGGGTTGTTGCTTTCATGTTGCTGGTATCGGTTTCCATCCTCGCTTTGTTTCTTGATATACGGCCGGTGATCATGGCAGCCCTTGGAAGCGCACTGATTTGGGACTTCCTGTTTATCCCTCCAAGATTCACTTTTTCTATTGGATCCACCGAAGATGGCCTGTTGCTGCTCACCTATTTTATTATCGCATTGATCCATGCAGTGCTTACTTATAAGATCAGGGACGTGCAAAAGAAAGTGCGCGAGAAGGAAGCCAGGGAGGGCCAGGTAAAGTTCTATAACACACTTCTCAATTCTCTTTCTCATGAGCTCCGGACACCCATTACGACCATCATTGGTGCAGCCGACAACCTGCTTACTTTACGACAAGGCCTTTCTGAGCAGGACAGGGAGGAACTCCTTCACAGTATTGCATCTGCCTCTGTCCGTCTGAACCAGCAGGTGGAGAACCTGTTGAGCATGTCGAGACTGGAGTCAGGAGTATTTCAGGTCAGACGGGACTGGGTTGATATCCGAGAGTTGATTCATCGGTGTGTCCAGCGACTTGAGCCGGCAATCAACAAGTACAGGCAGGCCATTTTCATCCCTGATAACATGCCGCTGGTGAAAGTTGATCAGGGTCTTGTGGAACAAATGATTCACAACCTCATCAGTAATGTCATACAGCATACGCCTGAAGGTACCGACGTCATCGTAAGGGCTGACTATGCTGATGGAAATTTGACGCTGACCGTCAGCGATACAGGTAAAGGATTTCCTGAAGCGGAGATTGGGATGGTATTTGAAAAATTTTACCGTGTAAAAGGTTCACGACCTGGAGGTACAGGACTTGGACTTTCTATTGTCAAGGGATTTGTGGAGGCTCAGCAAGGCAGGATAAGCTTGCGCAACCTTCCCTTGAGCGGAGCGGAGTTCACCATTGAGTTGCCAGCCGAGGCATCATACCTTAACGGGATTAAGAATGAGTAAGGCATCGATACTGATCATTGATGATGAGTTGCAGATCAGGCGACTTCTCACCATCACCCTGCACGGTGACTTCGTCGTGAGCGAAGCGGCGACTGCGAAGGAGGGAATGCTGATGGCCGCAAGTCATCCACCGGACCTGGTCTTGCTTGACCTGGGCCTGCCGGATGAAAATGGACACGATGTACTGCGGCATTTGCGGGAATGGTACAATCACCCCATCATTATTCTGTCGGCACAGACAAGCGAAGAGGACATTGTTAAAGCCCTCGATGCAGGAGCCAGCGACTACCTGGTAAAACCATTCAGGACAGGTGAATTACTGGCCAGGATTCGAACAGCATTGCGGAAAAGCACGACAGCTGACCATGGCCCTGTTATGACATTCGGCAATCTCGTCATCGACTTTGCTGCCAGGAAAGTGACAAAGGAAAATGTGACTGTAAAGTTGACCGCAACAGAGTATTCTCTGTTGGCCTTGATGGCCAGAAATGAAGGGCGGGTGCTGACCCACCAACACCTGCTTCGGGAAGTGTGGGGGCCATCCTACGTACAGGAATCTCAGTACTTAAGGGTTTTTGTTGCTCAGTTGAGAAAGAAAATTGAAGCTGATCCGAATAGGCCGTCTCTTATTTTGACAGAGTCTGGCGTCGGCTACCGGTTTAGCGGAACCTAAGACATCCACAACCATATCATTTATGAAAAAATCGAATAACCATTCGAACAGGATTACTATTGCCTCGCTGTTGGTGGCGCTAGGCATCATTTACGGCGACATCGGCACCAGCCCACTCTATGTTCTCAAGGCCATCATCGGTGACCGGCCAATGGAAGAAGGATTGATTTACGGGGGCGTTTCCTGTGTTTTCTGGACGCTCGTTCTGCAAACATCAATCAAGTATGTGTTGCTCACGCTCATGGCGGACAATGACGGGGAAGGAGGGGTATTCTCCCTCTATGCGCTAGTCCGACGGTATAGAAAGGGACTTGTTATTCCAACGATTCTCGGTGCAACCACCTTGCTTGCCGATGGCATCATCACACCACCTATATCTGTCGCGTCTGCAGTTGAAGGACTTGAGATGGTAATTCCCGACTTACCCACCGTGCCCATCGTGGTTGCGATTCTCTCGGTACTATTTTTCTTTCAGCGATTCGGCACACAACGGGTCGGACAAACCTTTGGACCAATGATGGTCTTATGGTTCTCCATGCTTTTTGTGCTCGGGCTCAAGGAAATCCTGAAGCACCCTGAAGTCCTGAAAGCACTTCATCCATCCTATGCCTGGCATTTGCTGATGGAATATCCACAAGGTTTCTGGTTGCTGGGTGCTGTTTTCCTTGCCACCACAGGCGCTGAAGCGATGTATTCAGACCTTGGACATTGTGGCCGCAAAAACATCAGGATCACATGGATGTTTGTCAAGGTTGGACTGATGACCAATTATCTGGGTCAGGCAGCCTGGTCCGTTCACCAGGGCAGCGAGTTCCTTGATGGAAGAAACCCATTTTATGAAATCGTGCCATCATGGTTTCTGATCCCCGGTGTTGCCATCGCAACCATGGCAGCAATCATTGCATCACAAGCCCTCATCAGTGGGTCCTATACGTTAATTGCAGAAGCCATGAGTCTCAACTTCTGGCCCAGAGTAACAGTCAGGCAGCCAACAGAACTGAAAGGTCAGATTTACATCCCCAGTGTCAATACCATCCTTTGGATCGGCTGTGTCCTTATGATCCTCTACTTTCAGAGTTCAACGCACATGGAAGCGGCGTACGGCTTCTCCATCACCATTGCGATGATGATGACCAGTATTCTCTTGTTCTACTTCTTGCTGTATCGAATGAAGTGGAATCCCATCGTAGTTGTTGCCATCTTCCTTTTGTTTGGTACAATAGAATTGAGCTTCTTCATCACCAATGTTGCCAAGATCAAGGAGCGTTGGATGTTTCTGTTCTTTGAGCTGTTTATTTTTCTCGTCATGTATGTGTGGTACTACGCACGCAAAATCAACAATCGGTTTGTTCGATTTGTGGAGCTGGGAAAGTACACAACGCTCATCAAGGAACTCAGCGAGGATGATACGATACCCAAGTTTGCAACGCACCTTATTTACCTGACCAAGGCCAACCACCGTGACCAGATCGAAGAGAAAACAATCAAGTCCATTTTCTCGAAGAAACCGAAGCGCGCTGACGTGTATTGGTTTCTTCATATCCACCTCACCGATGAGCCTTATACATTGGACTATGAGGTCACGGAGCTCGTGGATGACAAAGTGATCAAAGTGACCATCAATCTTGGGTTCAGGGTTCAACCTCGCTCGGAACTTTTCTTCAAGCGGATTGTGCGTGACCTCGTCGAGCAACGCGAACTTAATCTGCACATCCGTCCGGATGGGTCGACCCGGTACAACCCTGAGCCGGACTTTAAGTTTGTTGTGCTTGAAAAATTCCTTTCAGTGGAAAATGAGTTTACCCTTCGCGACGGGGTCCTTCTCAATGCATACTTCTTTATAAAACGATTTGGCCAGAGCGATGAGAAAGCCTTTGGTCTTGATAAGAGTGATGTGCTGCTGGAGCAAGTGCCTTTGGTGTACCATCGCGCAGGCGACGTCGTGATTGAAAGAAGAACTACCGTTGCAAAGACTCTGCTGATCGCCCTGATCACCTTGCCCTTGATGTCATTGGGGCAGCGTGTGCCGTTCGAAGGCATCGATCAAACCTGGCAGAATGGATCTGATCGACGGGATTCATCTGTATTTGCTAATAATAAGTACTTCGTTCCGACTGTACTCATCGATATCAATTACTCTTATTCCTTTAATAACCCCAATGATCATTCAGTCGTGGGCTCAACGGCTCTTGCACGCCACAATGAGATTCAACTTTCGGCCCTTCATTTTGGGGGTGATTTCAGTCTGCAAAATGTTCGCGCCAGGGTCATGACGCAATTCGGCACACGGTCAACCGTTGTTCCGAGAAACGACCTGAGTCCGTATCGTGGACAATCCGACCTGGCAACAGTATATAGATACCTCAGCGAGGCTTATGCCGGATATCACATTGACGCGATGTATGGCATCAATGTCGACGCCGGCCTCTTCATGTCATACATCGGATTGAATTCTTACTACCAGGCTGAAAACTGGGAGTACCAGGCGTCATTTACTTCTGATAATACTCCCTGGTTCTTCAATGGCATTCGCATACAGATTCATCCTTCCAAGAATCTCAAGATCGAACCGTGGATCATTAATGGGTGGCAGAGCTATGGGAAATTCAACAGCTTGCCTGGCATCGGCGGCAATATAACCTACATGTCTTCCAACAGCAACCTCAAGCTGATTACCAATAACTACTATGGAACGGATGCAGCGGGGATTCCTGACCGGATCAGGTTTCATACAGACAACAGTGTTTTGCTGCGCTACTTCAACAGGCCGGAGCGTCGAGGAATTTCACGGATGGCATTCTCACTGACCGGGGACCTTGGATTTGAATCTGGTGGAGGTGTGAATGGGTTTGATAGCAGCGACCCGGCAAAACCTGCGCAGTATTTTCTCAGTGCGATGTTTTACAATCGCGTGTGGATGCTGAAAAATAAAATCGCATGGACGTTAGGCGGCGGATTCATGAAGAACCCTGGCCGATACCTTGTGTTGGCACCTACAGGTCAGGCCAGTCCGCTGCCGGATCCTCTCAACCCTACACAGGCGGCAGGCGCGTATCCATTCACCGCCAATCCCGGAGACTCCTTTGAGGGTTGGGATTGTTCTGCCAATGTTGACTACATGCCTACACAACACATCACCTTCCGTGCAGAATGGGTTCATCGCGAATCCAGTGTTCCGTATTTTGCTGGCCATGGCGGCGTCACTTCACCCACCGGTTTTGTTACCACCCCGTTGGATCCAGCCTGGAGGCCAGACCTGGTGAAGTCTGAGACCAAAATCATATTTGCCATGTTATTCCGTCTTTGACGACGCAGATCGTTGACCCGGCCATACTATATTTGAATATGAGTATTAGGTGGCCTAAGGCTTGTCTCTTTCTCGTCTTTGCTTTCAGTGATTGGGTTGCTCCGCTATCCTCCCTGGCACAAGCTGACGTGGCGGGGAGCCCCCAGCTCCACCACTCGCTGACCGTGATGGGTTATGATGACATTCCGGTGAAGTGGGATATGAAGGGAACAACACAGGTGTTCCTCAATGAAGGAATCAATAGCCTGAAGGAAGGCCAATACCTGCGAGCAATCGATCAATTGACCAAAGCCCTGGATGAGGACAAGGATGTTCTTCCTGCCAGATATTACCGAGCCATTGCACTCAAACTCCTCATGATCCAGAAGTCACCCATGTCTTTGGGGTTCACTGGCACAACCACTCCAGAGGATCACCTGGGTCATGCGCTTGAAGACATCAGTTACTATATAAAGAAAAACTCAAAGAGCATCGAAGGACAGCTGGAGGCAGGTAAGATCGAAATCCTGAACCGACAGACGAGCAAAGCCATCAGGTATTTTGAAAAGGCGATTGATATTGATTCCGATGATCCCCGCGGATACTACTACCTGGGCATTGGCCACTTGGGGAGCGGGGCGCTGTCAAAAGCAGAGAAGAATTTTGAAAAATGTAACAAGGTTGACAGCTCCTTTACATCAGGCCTTATGCAGCTGGCAGCGATTGAGATTAGAAAAAATAAGGATGTTCATGCAGGACTACCTTTTGTTGAACGCACATTGGCTGTTGACTCTATGCAGCAGGAGGCCCGTGCATTCAGGATGATGTCAAGCATTGAACGGTCAGAGTGGAAGAAGGCATTGGATGATAGCAATTTCCTTCTTCATTACGACCCCACGAATTTGATGATTAGAATTTCGAGATCACAAGCCCTGGCCAAGCTTGATTCCTTTGACCTTGCCTTCGCCGATATCAAGCGGGTGCTGGAGGCAACATCGGTCCATGAGAATTTTTTCGTTGGCAAGCAGACGGCTGAGGACAAGCGCATTGATGTGCAAAATGTTGGCTATTACCTTTTAAAAAAGATGTACGGCCTGGACGACAAGAACAGACTCATCGTCAAGAAAGCTTTTTGCCAACTTACCCTCGGTGAGTATGATGCCGCGACGGCAACCATCAAAAAGCTCGACAAGGCTGAGGATTCTGCCATTGCTGAATACATTTATGCCATTGCTCTTGAACACAATGGAATGATTGCTGAGAGTGAGGAGCACTTTTCTTACGCACTCGACCTTGACGATGAGATCTTTGATGCTCATA
This sequence comes from Cyclobacteriaceae bacterium, assembly GCA_016787625.1. Taxonomy (GTDB): domain Bacteria; phylum Bacteroidota; class Bacteroidia; order Cytophagales; family Cyclobacteriaceae; genus ELB16-189. The sequence goes on along the minus strand of JAEUUD010000075.1, from coordinate 676 downwards.
AAAAACGAGCCATCATTCGAACCAACAAGGGCAAATGGAAACTTGCCATCATGGATTTTGACGCCATGGAAAGGCTGAACAAGGGATTTATACTTACTTACAAGCTTAGGGGTGTTGCCTACTATGAACTGAATGCCTTTGAAAAGGCCGTTGAAGACTTCGACCGCTTTCTTGCTGTCGACACGACGGACCTCGAATGCTACCTCAACAGGGCCATGAGTTACCGTAATCTTAAAAATTACCCGATGTCGATACGGGATTTTATCAATTCGAAGGAGTATAAACAGATTGACTTTCCAAAACTCCACAGAGAGATCGATTCCATGCTGATGAATGGAGACACTGTGCAGCTAAACGAGTTTGCGCTGCATGTCATGAAAATTCCATCCAAAAGCGGATTTGGCATCGACCTTGAATTGATCAAAGTCAAGCTGATGCATTTTCAACGCAAATGGGCATTTATTGATTTTCGGTTTAGTCAGCTCGTACTAAGAAAAATCGATGGCGACAATAAACAGTACATATCGTGCACCATGACAGCCAAAGGCGCCCGGTTTGTTGACGTGGGCAAGTTCGACGAGGCCATCGACATGTATAATGAGGCCCTTTCCTATGACAAGAAAAATTTCATCACCTATCTGGAACGAGGCCAGCTTCAAATCAAGCTGAACAACCC
>JAEUUD010000074.1 GCA_016787625.1 Cyclobacteriaceae bacterium | reverse complement strand
CAAACAGCATCTATTACATGGCGCCTGACATCTACCAGGAATCAGCCGGCAGGCTTTCTGCCTTGCTGTTGCGCGGGCTGCCATCGGTCAAGGAAATTGTTTTCATCCCCTCAGGCCGGCTGGGCACCATTCCTTTTGAAGCCTTGCTATACAAAAAGCCCGGCAAAGAGTCCTCCTTTGGTTCCTTTCCCTACCTGGTACAGCGCTATGCCGTGAGCTATGAATTCTCAGCAGGCTTGCTGCTGCAAAAGAAGGCACGACGGACAGATACCGACAAGGCTTCGATACTGCTTTGCGCGCCGATCAGTTTTCCGGTAAAAGATAACCTCAATGATCTGCCTGGAACAGAACAGGAAGTCACATCCATTTCAAAACTTTTCTCTGGAAAGGCTCAGGTGATGAAGGGACAGGACGCGAACGAAGGCCTGGTAAAGTCCGGTGGTCTTGATCGTTACGGATTTCTTCACTTTGCTACCCACGGTATTGTTGATGAAACATCACCGGAACTTTCAAGGATCTTCCTGCAGTCGACAGGGACCGAAGATGGCAATGTTTTCTCCGGCGAGATTTTTAACCTCAAGCTCAATGCTGATCTGACGGTGCTCTCGGCCTGTCAGACAGGCCTTGGCAGGTACTCAAAAGGCGAGGGCGTAATAGGGTTGTCACGGGCCCTGGTCTACGCTGGGGCACGGAGTATTGTTGTTTCTTACTGGAGCGTGGCTGATCAGTCTACTGCCCAGTTGATGACCGATTTCTACAGCGTTCTGTTGAGCCGCCCGGGGGTGAGTTTGGAGTCTGCCTTGAGACAAGCCAAGGAAAACATGATTACGAAAGGCACTTTTGCGGCCCCGTATTACTGGGCCCCTTTTGTCATGATCGGGTCACAGTAATTCGGGCAAAAAAAAGGCCCTTTTGGGGCTTCAGAATTGGCGGTATTTGGAGGACTTTAACCCGGCCCATACAGTAAAGCGTGGTTTTGGCCACACCTACTGTCCGGGTCAGGCACACAGTTGAACGCTATGGCAAAATAGTCTTCACTGTGCTTTAGAGAACTTCAAAGTAGGTTGATAGGTTTCAATTTTCCTAAGAAAATCAAAAAACTTTGTTTTGGCGCAAAAAATGGCCTTTTTGGGGTCCAAATCCATGATTGAGGACAACTATAAACAGCGGGGATTGAGGGGCAAATTAGTCCGGAAATTGCGCACAAAAGGGATCAGAAATGAGGCTGTTTTGGACGCTATTGGCAAGGTCCCCAGGCATGTTTTTTTTGACGAAGCGCTGCTGGGACACGCCTATGAGGACAAGGCATTTCCTATCGGTGAAGGGCAGACGATTTCACAGCCTTACACCGTTGCTTTTCAAACCGAAAAACTGGAGATAAAACCTGGAGACAAGGTCCTTGAAATTGGTACAGGCTCCGGGTATCAGGCGTGCATCCTGCTGGAACTTGGCGCCAAGGTGTACACGATAGAATTCAACAAAATCCTCTACGAGAAAACCAAAGAATTCCTTCCTTCCCTTGGATACCACCCCTACTTCTTTCTTGGTGACGGATCCAAAGGGGTACCCGTGCGAGCTCCGTATGACAAGATTATTGTCACCGCAGGGGCACCCGTGATTCCTGATGCACTCATCGAGCAACTGGCTGACAACGGCATCCTCATCATTCCTGTTGGTGGCCGCGAAAAGCAGACCATGGTACGACTGACAAAAAAGAAGGGTGTGCTGAAGAAGGAGGAATTTGATACGTTTGCATTCGTTCCGCTATTGGGAAAACAAGGATGGAAACCCTGACGGACAAAAACACCACCATGAGCAGAAAACAGAAGGCACCCCGCGAATCATTTGTCAGCATGACTGAACTCGTGCTTCCCAACGACACCAACACCCTTAACAACCTGATGGGCGGGCGGCTGATGCACTGGATGGATGTGGTGTCTGCCATAGCCGGCCAGAAGCACTGTAACAGCATTGTGGTGACGGCGTCAGTCGATAACATTTCATTCCGAACCCCTATTCACCTGGGCGATGTTGTCACTTTGAAGGCTCGCGTCACGCGGGCATTCAACTCATCGGTAGAAATTCGCATTGACGTTGACGCTGAGAATATTCCAGAAGGAAAAAAAGTAGCCAGCCACTCGGCATACTTCACCTTCGTGGCTGTCGACAAGAACGGACAACCTGTGGAGGTGCCGGAGGTCATACCAGAAACGGATGAAGAGAGGGCCATGTACGACGGCGCCCTTCGCAGAAGGCAAGTGCGATTGATCCTGTCCGGGCGAATGAAGCCTGCTGACGCAACGGAATTGAAGTCCCTGTTTGACATCAAACAATAGCACCCTGTGAATCGTGAACTCTTTGCATCCATTTACCAGGAGGAAGTCTATGACTTTACATCGCCATTAACTGTCGTCATGGATGTGCCATGGGGTGAGCAACCTACCGAATGCAAGGAAGCACTTTCAAAGATCCTTGGAGGCGTAGGTCTTTCTCCTGCATCGGTGCAAATGGTCCACCAACCGACGCTCGACCTTTCCGCCTGGGTCGAACCCCCTTCCCGACTTGTGGCATTTGTGTCACCTCCAAAGGGCATAGCGCTCTATGAGAAAATCCTTACACCGAAGACGGCCATGGTCATCGCCGAGCCCCTGGCGGTCCTCCTCACCAACGATGCTGCCAAGCGATCATTCTGGACTGCCTTCAAGACCCTCTTCGCCTAAAAGGTTAGCGTCATAGTTAACTGAGACACTACCTTAAAAAGCCCTTTTTGGTAATAATTTGGCTTGTTCTATATTTGCGGGTCTTTTTAAGTGCCCTGCATGAGAAAGGGCATAACATCTTAAACCTCATCGATTAAAATCGCCATGCAAAATCTAGTTTACTACTTACCCCTGTTCGGTGTCCTTGGACTTCTTTACGTGGTCTGGAAAAGCGCCTGGGTTGCCAGCCAGGACGCAGGGACAGACAAAATGAAGAAGATCGCCGGTCACATCGCAGAAGGTGCCATGGCGTTCCTGAAAGCGGAATATAAGGTCCTTATCATTTTCGTGATTTGTGTTGCTGCCCTTCTGGCGTTCACAGCAAACAGCGAAACATCGTCACCGTTGGTGGGTGTGTCCTTTATCCTCGGTGCGTTCAGCTCCGCCCTTGCCGGATTTATCGGGATGCGCGTAGCCACCAAGGCCAACGTGCGCACGACCAACGCAGCCCGCACCAGCCTCGGAAAGGCCCTTGAAGTTGCTTTCACTGGCGGATCGGTTATGGGAATGGGCGTTGTCGGCATTGGCGTACTCGGCCTCAGCATTCTTTTCATCATCTACGCCAAAATGTACGGCGTTGATTCACAAGCAAGCCTCAATCAGGTCATTACCATTATCACCGGATTTTCATTTGGCGCTTCTTCCATTGCCCTCTTCGCTCGCGTTGGTGGCGGCATCTATACAAAAGCTGCCGACGTTGGCGCTGACCTCGTTGGAAAAGTAGAAGCAGGTATTCCTGAAGATCACCCCCTAAACCCAGCAACCATCGCCGACAACGTAGGCGACAACGTTGGCGACGTGGCTGGCATGGGCGCTGACCTCTTTGAATCATACGTTGGGTCCATCGTTGGAACCATGGTACTTGGTGCAGCCTTTATGGTACCCGGCTTTGTCGACAATTTTGAAGGCCTCTCTGCTGTACTCCTTCCACTCGCGCTCGCCGGCGTGGGCATCGTGATGTCATTCCTCGGTACTTTCTTCGTGAAAGTCCGCGAAGGCGGCGACCCCCAGAAGGCACTGAACACTGGTGAGATCGTATCCTCCGTGATCATGATTGCCGCCTCCTGGTTTATCATCAAGTGGATGCTCCCCAATGAGTGGTGGTTCAAAGATCCGCTCTACACATGGGCAGATCCTGAAAAGGGAACACTGTACACATCCACAGGTGTCTTCTTTGCAACGGTTATCGGTCTTGTGGCCGGCGTGGTTATCGGCCTTATCACTGAGCATTACACAGGCATGGGCAAGAAACCCGTTAACTCCATCGTACGTCAGTCATCAACAGGAGCGGCCACGAATATTATTGCCGGCCTCGGCGTAGGCATGATGTCTACCATGTGGCCCATCATCATCATCGCCGTATCCATCATCGGCGCGTTCTCCTTCGGTGGACTCTACGGCATCGCGATCGCTGCCGTGGGTATGCTCTCCAACCTTGGCATTCAGCTCGCTGTTGACGCTTACGGTCCCATCTCCGACAACGCAGGTGGTATTGCAGAAATGTCAGAGCTTCCCAAAGAAGTTCGCTCAAGGACCGATAAGCTGGATGCTGTTGGTAATACAACTGCCGCTATCGGAAAAGGATTTGCCATTGCTTCAGCTGCATTGACTGCACTTGCATTGTTCGGTGCATTCATGACGACAGCACATCTCAGCACCATTGACGTATCCAAAGCCAACGTGATGGCTGGCCTCTTCATCGGCGGCATGCTCCCTTTTGTATTCAGTGCACTCGCCATGGGTGCGGTTGGCCGCGCGGCGATGTCCATGATTGAAGAAGTTCGTCGCCAGTTTAATGATATCCCGACGCTGAAGGCTGCCCTCGCCGCCATGAAGCGCAACGGAGACAAAGAAGTAAAAGATTGGTCAGCTGAAGATCAGAAGATATTTCACGAAGCTGACGGAAAAGCAGAATACGGAAAGTGTGTAGAGATTTCCACACAGGCTGCCCTCAGGCAAATGATCGTGCCCGGACTGATGGCCGTCATCGTTCCTGTCGTGATCGCATTCCTGCCAGGCTTCGGCGTGGAGGCTCTCGGCGGCATGCTGGCTGGCGTAACTGTATCTGGGGTGCTGATGGCTATCTTCCAGTCAAACGCCGGTGGCGCATGGGACAATGCTAAGAAGAGTTTTGAAGAAGGCGTGAACATCAACGGACAGATGTTCTACAAGAAGTCTGAGCCGCACAAGGCGGCTGTCGTTGGTGATACCGTTGGCGATCCGTTCAAGGACACCTCCGGACCCTCACTGAACATCCTTCTGAAACTGATGTCCGTCGTGGCACTCGTTATTGCTCCACTCCTGGTTCCTTCTTCCGAAACAACGGCACAATTGCCGAAAGAACTTCCAGCCGTTACGGCTGAGGCGCCTGTTGAAGCAGAGAAGCCTGCCGACAATACGGCGGTGATGAAGTAATGACCACTGAACGTCTTAAAGAAAGCCGCCCTCCGGGGTGGCTTTTTTTGTTATTTTAGCCCTTGATCTATGCGCCAATCCCTCCTCTTCCTGTTTCTGTTGCTCAGTCTGGCAGCCGCTGGACAAACCGACGTTGTCGGCCGGTGGAAAACCATTGACGATAACAGCGGCGAAGCCAGGTCGGTGGTGGAAATCCACGAAATGAACGGATCCATCTATGGACGCATCGTCAAGATATTTCCACGCCCCAACCTGGAGCCCGACCCTGTCTGTGACAAATGTCATCCGGAGGATCCGCGCTACAACAAGAAGATCATCGGGATGGAAATCATCCGTAATCTCAAAAAAAGCGGTTCTGAGTACAGCGGCGGGGATATTCTGGACCCTGAGAACGGCCGCGTTTACCGTTCCAAGATCTGGGTCGACGGGAAGAACCTTAAAGTAAGGGGTTACTGGGGGCCGTTTTACCGTACTCAAACATGGCATCGGGCAGACTGACCTGATTGTCGGAATTTAACGACCTTTAATCGACCTAGACGTCATTTCAAAGCACCAGCAGGTTACAATAGTGGCATATCGCGTATTCAAATCCGGCTTTGAGATGAACGAAAAGGACCTTTTTGAGAGGATTCAAAAAGGTGATGAAAAGGCCCTGGAGGTCATCTACAAGAAGTATTACCGGATGATGACCAAAATGGTGATCACCAACAGTGGTACGGAAGATGAAGCCCGCGATGTCTATCAGGACGCCCTGGTTGTTTTCTGGCAGAAAGCCAGTTCAGGGAATCTGGTGCTGACATCAAAGATGAGTACCTACATCTACAGCATTTGCCAGAACCTGTGGAGAAAGGAACTGGAGCGCAAGAAGCGGTTGTCCAACGAGGAAAAGGATACGTCTGAATCCATGGACATGGACAGCGCCGAACGCGAGAAGATTATTGCCAAGTGTATGGACCAGCTTGGCGATACGTGCAGAAAGGTATTGATGTACTATTATTTTGATGAACTGTCCATGCAGGAAATTGCTGACAAGTTGGGATTTGCGAATACCGACACGGCAAAAACGAAGAAATATAAATGCAAACAAAAGCTCGATGAACTGGTAAAAGCACAGTATTCGGAGCGGGACTTTTTGGATTAGACATATGACGAACTTTGAGAAAATAGATGACTTCCTCGCCAACCGGCTTCCTGCTGAGGAGAAGGCTGCGTTTGAGCATGAGCTCAACGGCGATCCGGCCCTGAGGGAAGAGGTAGAATTTCAACAGCAGATTGTCCGCGGCGTTCAGCAAGCGCGCATGGCCGAACTCAAGCAGATGCTCAGCAAGGTACCTGTGAGTAGTGGCGGGTGGAGCACCGGACAAGTTGCAGCCGCCGTCCTCTCAGCAGGCGTTGTCGCAACAAGCCTTTATTTCTACCTGCAGCAGGATCCCACGATCCCGCAGGCTGAAGTGCCCAAGCCTGAAATTGTAGTTCAGTCAGAAAAAGCCAAAGAAGCACCAGCCACAACAGCCAAAGAAGAAGTAACGCCAGAACCAGCCAATAAAGAGACAGCCAAAACAGCGAGTAAGACAGATAAGGTTGTAACCCCGGTGCAAAAGCCTAAGATTGATGTGGTCGATCCATCGGCTGAACTGACCGAGACCGAAGAACCAAAATCGTCACTCACCCCGGGCAGGTCTGAACTGTCAGTCTCCAAACTGGATGTAACGACAAATTCTGACGACAAGAAGTATAACTTCCACTACCAGTTTTCGTCAGGCAAGCTCCTGCTCTTCGGCCCCTTTGACAAGAGCCTCTATGAGATTCTTGAAATCAATGGCGACAGCCACGCAGTGTTCCTCTACTATAAAGAGAACTACTACCTGCTGGATGAAGCGCAAAGCGCCATCACAGCCCTCACACCGATCCGCGACGGCAAGCTCCTTCAGAAGCTACGAGAGTATCGAGGTCGATAATATTGAAAACCCCTCCATCGAGGGGTTTTTTATTGAGCAATGTGCTACCCGGTTGCTATCTTTGAGCTTCATGGCGACGGAATACAAAGCAACAGCCAAAAAACTGGGCAGCTACCCTGTCATCAGTGTCGTCATCAGCATCACCCTGGCGTTGTTTGTTATTGGGTTGTTCGGCGTCCTGGTCATCTACTCGCAGGAGCTTGGCAGACTGGTAAGAGAAAATGTCCGCATTCAGGTCTATTTGAAAAGTACCCTTCAGAAAGAAGATATCGATGCGATTGAAAAGCAATTGGCCAAGTCTGATTTCATCCTCAAAGATTCCACCCGAAAGACCCTTGTCTTTGTCTCCAGGGATGAAGCGGCTAAACAGTTTATTCAGGATACCGGTGAAGACTTTCAGAAGTTCCTTGGCGAAAACCCGTTGAAAGATGCATTTCTCGTCACCGTCGATCCTGCCTTCCACGAAAAGAAAAAACTACAGGAAATAAAAGCACGGCTGGAAAAAGACAAGGGGATTTTTCAGGTGTACTATGTCGAAAGCCTTGTTGAGTCCATCAATAAGAATGTGGCCAAGATCGGACTTGTCCTACTGGGCATTGCTGGCATGTTGCTGGTCGTCGTTGTGTTGCTCATCAACAATACCCTCCGGCTCGCACTGTTCTCACAACGATTTCTCATCCGCAGCATGCAGTTGGTAGGCGCTACACGCGCCTTTATTCAGGGGCCATTCATCCTTCGTTCTATCCTGCTCGGGTTCATCTCAGGAGTTGTTGCGAGCGGGATGCTTTGGCTCCTGCTTCGTTACGGCAAATCGCGGGTGGAAGACCTAAGCATGCTCGAGAATGAAAAGAGAATCCTTATGCTGCTTGCCAGTCTGCTGGCATTGGGTATTTTTGTGGCCGCCATTAGTACCTGGCGCGCCGTACATAAGTATCTCAAACTCTCACTGGACGAATTGTATTGACGATGAGCAAGCTGCCGTTTGGAAAGAAAAATTATCAACTGATGATCATTGGATTGGTGGTTCTCGCCATAGGTTTCACCACGATGGCTATGGACGGTGAGCAGCATGGATTTGGTGTTCTGGGCCTCACCATTGGCCCCATCATCGTGGTAGCAGGATTCATTGTAGAAATCTTTGCCATTCTTCGCAAGCCCTCGGATAAGTAAACGCCCATGTCGGTCGTACAGGCTATCGTGCTGGCCATCATAGAAGGCATTACAGAATTCCTTCCTGTCTCTTCTACCGGCCATATGATCATCGGATCCTCCGTGATGGGTATCGCCTCAGATCCTTTTGTTAAAACATTTACGGTGGCCATACAACTGGGAGCAATCGGTGCCGTGGTGGTACTTTATTGGAAGCGCTTTTGGCAATCGTTCAAATTCTATATCACACTCGCCATCGCTTTCATACCGGCTGCCGTTGTTGGGCTGCTCCTCAACGATGCCATCGATGCCCTCCTCGACCGGGTTGATGTGGTGGGCTGGATGCTGATTGCAGGCGGAATTGTTCTGCTGTTTGTTGACCGCTACTTTGCCGCTACAGCCGAATCAGGATCATCGGCCGTCTCCTTCCCTCGTGCCCTGAAGATCGGTTTGTTCCAGTGTATATCCCTCGTCCCTGGCATTTCCAGGTCAGCAGCCACCATCATCGGCGGACTCAGCGTTGGACTCAATCGACGAACTGCCGCAGAATTCTCCTTCTTCCTTGCCGTGCCAACGATGCTCGCCGCAACCGGATACAAGCTTCTTAAGTTCTACATGAATGGTGGAGCCCTGGGTCGCGAAGAAATTACCCTATTGATTATCGGCAACGTGGCTGCCTTCCTTGTAGCGATGGCTGCCATCAAATTCTTTATCGGGTTCCTCACCAGGAACGGGTTCAGAATATTCGGATACTACCGCATTATTATCGGCATCATCATTCTGGGTCTTTACTACTTTGGTGCACAAATCGAGGTGTTGTAATGATCCCCGAGGAAGGTATTGTCCTTTTGGTCAACAAGCCCATTGAATGGACTTCGTTTGATGTCGTGAACAAACTTCGGTACCTTCTTCACACGCGCAAGATCGGCCATGCCGGCACCCTCGATCCCCTGGCTACAGGACTCCTCATCGTTTGCGCCGGGAAAATGACCAAGCGCATTGAAGAATTCCAGGGCATGGAGAAGGAATATACAGGGTCACTGGTCCTGGGACAGACAACACCATCATTCGATATGGAGACATTGCCTACTGAACCTCAGGATATCTCAGGCGTCTCAGAAGATGATATCAGAATGGCCACCAGGGACTTTATTGGACAGATTCAGCAGGTTCCACCAGCTCACTCGTCGGTCAAAATCGGCGGCAAACGTGCCTACGAATTGGCCAGAAAGGGTAAGCCTGTCAACCTGGGTGCCAGAACCGTAGAGATCAGTCAGTTTGAAATTACCGCCGTCCATGCACCTGCCGTTGCCTTCCGCGTCGTATGCTCGAAAGGAACTTACATCAGAAGTCTTGCACACGATCTCGGCCAACGCTTAGGTGTAGGCGCTTATCTTTCCGAACTTTGCCGCACACGTATCGGCCCATATCAACTTGCCAACGCTGAGTCACTGGATGACATCAAGCTTCGGTATGCTGACGCACCATGAAGATTTATCATACACCCGGCGATTTTTCCAGACTCGACTTTGCTGTCGTCACCAGCGGTACTTTTGACGGCGTACACCGGGGTCACCTGAAGGTTCTCAACCGGCTCAAAGAGATCGCTGCAAAGCATTCAGGTGAGACCGTCGTCATTACCTTCTGGCCGCATCCGCGAATGGTGCTGCATCCTGAGGATCAGTCGCTCAAGCTCCTCAACACTTTTGAAGAGAAGGCCGACTTGCTGAAAGAACAGGGCATACAACATCTCGTACGCATTCCTTTTACAAAGGAATTCTCTCAGCTCACCTCAACTGAATTTATCCGCAATATCCTCGTCAACACGATCGGCACACGGAAGCTGGTGATTGGCTACGACCACCATTTCGGCAAAAACCGGGAAGGAAGTTTCGAACAATTGAGCAAGACCAGCTCCCAGTATGGATTTGACGTGGAAGAAATTCCTGCAGAGGACATTGACCACATCACCGTGAGCTCTTCAGCGATCCGCAGGGCACTCGAATCTGGTGACGTGACAGCGGCAGCGCTTCTGCTTGGACGGCCCTACGCGCTCAGCGGCATGATTGTCAAGGGTGACATGCTGGGTCGTAAAATGGGTTATCCTACCGCCAACATCCGGGTGGAGTCGCAATACAAACTGGTTCCCACCGACGGCATCTATGCGGTCCGCGTACATCACGGAGGGCTTTGGTTTGGTGGGATGCTCTATATCGGGGTACGGCCCACTGTTAATGGTGTTCAAAGATCCATCGAAGTAAATATCTTTGGGTTTGATAAAGACATTTACGGAGAAACCATAACGGTGACCTTCGAGAAACTACTGCGCACCGATGCCAGGTTTGAGGATCTTGAGGCCTTGAAAGAACAACTTCATAAAGACAAAGCCCTGGCACTTGAAGCATTGAATAAGAAGTAGAGATTAAACCCATGATCAACAAAGTAGTCAACCATGCCGAAGAAGCTATCCGCGACATTCCCGACCATGCCGTGTTGATGGTTGGCGGCTTTGGACTGAGCGGCATACCTGAGAATTGTCTGAAGGCCCTCCTGAAAAAAGGTATCAAGGGGCTCACCTGCATTTCAAACAATGCTGGTGTCGATGATTTCGGCATTGGGTTGTTACTGAAGACACGACAGGTGAAGAAGATGATCTCGTCTTACGTTGGCGAAAACGAGGAGTTTGAGCGACAACTTTTGTCTGGTGAGCTGGAAGTAGAGCTCATTCCACAGGGAACCCTCGCAGAACGTATTCGTGCCGGAGGTGCCGGCATACCCGCTTTCTTCACACCAGCAGGTGTCGGTACCGAGGTGGCTCAAGGAAAGGAAACGCGCAGCTTCGACGGCAAAGTCTACCTGATGGAGAAATGGCTTCGCGCAGATTATTCATTAGTCAAAGCGTGGAAGGGCGACAAACTTGGCAACCTGATTTACCGTGGCACTGCAAGAAACTTTAATCCGATGATGGCCGCTGCAGGGACCGTCACTATTGCCGAGGTAGAAGAACTTGTTGAGCCCGGCGAACTTGATCCCAACACCATCCACACACCAGGTATTTATGTTCACCGGATTTTCAAAGGTGTGAACTATGAGAAGAGGATTGAGCAGAGAACTGTAAGTAATTTGAAAATTTGATGATTTGAAAATGGCTTCGTTGCATGGTCGTCCGGAAAACAGAGTGGATTCGTTAACTGAGTATCCAATTCATCAAGTTAACTATGCCTTGAATCCCACGTTAGCGTCCATGAGAAATGACCGCGAAAACATAATAGTCAACCTGACGACAACATTCGCACTAAAGATCATAGCATATAGCGAATACCTGGAGCAAAAAGGAAAGCTTGTCGTAGCTCGTCAGCTGTTACGGTCAGGAACAGCAATTGGCGCTATGGTTCGTGAAGCTCAAAACGCTGAGAGCAAAGCTGACTTTATTCACAAATTCAAAATTGCAGCAAAGGAAGCCGATGAGACTTCATATTGGTTGGTCTTGTGTAAAGAGGCAAACACTTACCCTGACCCAGACCAATCTCTTATCGCTGGACTTGAGGATGTCTCAAAGATCATAACAAAAATAATTGCCACTTCGAAAGTCAACAAAGCTTGACTCATGGACCCATTTTCAAATTTTCAAATTGCCAAATTTTCAAGTTAAATGCTGGATAAAATAGGTATCGCCAAACGCATCGCACAGGAAGTGCGTGACGGCATGTACATCAACCTAGGCATCGGGATTCCGACGCTGGTGGCCAATTACATTCCGGCGAACATTCATGTCATCCTTCAATCGGAAAATGGATTGCTGGGGATTGGGCCGTTCCCGACAGAAGACAAGGTAGATCCTGATTTAATCAACGCCGGTAAACAGACCATTACCATGGTGCCTGGCTCTGCACTGTTCAGTTCCGCAGAGAGTTTTGGTATGATCCGAAGCGGCAAAGTCGACCTGACGATCCTGGGTGCGATGGAAGTTTCGGAAAACGGAGACATCGCCAACTGGAAAGTTCCGGGGAAGATGGTGAAAGGAATGGGTGGCGCCATGGACCTTGTGGCCTCTGCCAAGAATATCATTGTGGCAATGCAGCATTGCAGTAAGGATGGCGCCTCAAAGTTGCTGAAGAAATGTTCGCTACCCATCACAGGACTCCAGTGTGTGAAGCGGATTGTCACGGATATGGCTGTCGTCGAGGTCATGAAAGAAGGCGGCTTCAAGCTGATCGAGCGGGCGCCAGGAATCTCTGTGGAGCAAATTAGAAACGCCACGGAGGGAAGGCTGACGGCTGATGCCAATGTTCCGGAAATGCATTTTTAACTTCAACCACTACATTAAGTATTCATGAAAAAATCAACCATTCAGTTTACCGTACACCTTGACGATAGCAATACCCCTGAAAAAATCGAGTGGGACGCCGCCGACAAGCCGGACCCGGGGTTTTCAGAGACCAAGTCAATCAGTATCGCCCTATGGGATCACGTTCAGAAGAACACCATGCGCATCGACCTGTGGACCAAGGACATGCCTGTCGATGAGATGAAGCGATTTTACATCGATTGCATTGGTGGTTTAAGCCAAAGTGTTCTCACCTCGACGGGTGACGAAAAAATGGCGGCAGAAATGAACACTTTATGTGACCGATTGGCTCAGTTGGTGCGTGATTCTGAGCGTGCCTGACGACCAACCTTCCCGTCCCCGGAAACCCTGCGCGGTATCCAAAAATCAAACCAAACAATCGCTTGTTTTTGATCATTTTCTTGTAGATTTAAAAGATTAAACCATTTACCCATATGAACAAATTCTACAGACGGTCGCTCCTGCCTCTGCTCTTTGTGATGCTTGGCG
>JAEUUD010000073.1 GCA_016787625.1 Cyclobacteriaceae bacterium | reverse complement strand
ATCTACTCACTTTCCCAGCATCAGCCGCAGCTTGTGTCAGAATCCATATTGCGGTTGTCCAAAATACTGCGCTATCTGCTTTATGAAACCGACATTGCATTCATTACCATTGATAAAGAGATGAAAATCCTGTCGGATTACATTGACCTGGAAAAACTCCGATACAACGAGTCGGTGGCCATTGACTTCACCCATGACGTCGACAACGCCAACGAAACGATACCTCCCCTTTTGCTCATCCCTCTGGTTGAGAATGCCTTTAAGCATGGAGTTTCGCAGTTCAAGGGAAAACGGTTTGTTGACGTGCAGTGTATGCTAAGCCAACAGCAACTCCGCTTTACCGTCAGGAATGCAAGTCATCCCGTTTCAGAACATACGAAAGTCAACGACAACATTGGGCTCTCCAACCTCAGGCGCAGGCTTGAATTATTGTACAAGGATTTTGAGTTGGTCACGGGAGAGAAAGATTCAATATTTACAGCCACCTTGACCATCAATCTTTCAAGTCATGTCTAGGGTAACGTGCATCATTGTTGAAGATGAGCCTCTGGCAAGAAAGGTGCTTGAAGGATACATTTCCCGCGTTCCCTTTCTTGAATTGACTGGAGCATATGAGGATGCGGTTGATGCCACCGACCATCTCAGGAACAAGCCCGTTGATCTTATGTTCCTGGATATTCACCTTCCGGTAATCAAAGGAATTGCTTTTCTTAAAACACTGGCCCATCCACCCGCCGTCATTATCACGACGGCATACCATGAGTACGCATTGGAGGGCTATGAATTGAATGTCGTTGACTATCTTCTCAAACCATTTGAATTCGAGCGCTTTCTGTCAGCCGTCAATAAAATTAAAAATATCAAGGAGACAGAACATCCTGCGGCTAAGGACTATCTGTTGATCAACGTTCAGCTGAAGAAAGTCAAAGTCTCCTTCTCGGAGATACTCTATATTGAAAGTCAAAAGGAGTATGTGAAGATCGTTACATCCGATCATGCATACGTGACAAAGATGAGTACGCACGAAATCGAGCGTCTGCTGCCCGAAATACTTTTTCAGCGAATCCATCGATCTTTTATCATTGCACTCAATAAAGTGCGATCATTTAATTCAGAAATGGTTGAGATCCACGGGAACAGTATTCCGGTCGGAAGGGGATACAAACATGTATTGGAAAAGCTATGACCAGGAACACTCAAGGCATCGATTCCAATTTGCCTGAACCCTCCATTGGAATGGAACAGCTGATTGAAAGCGCAGCTAAAAAATTGTAAATTTCTGTTGGCGACACGCCATCCAACGTCTTGATCAGGCGTGGCCAAAAAAGAACCGGAACACCACACATCTAAATCACACCATCATCGAACCAACACGAGATACCCAGCCTCTGCTCCTCAGCCAGCGCATCGTCCAAATCTGCTTCTTCATGTTTGCAGCCATCTGCATGTTTGGCGGATCCCTGCAGATGTACCTGGGCGAGCCTGATACGACACCCCGCCTTGATAATATCCACCGGTTCATGGCCGGCGTCTACCTCGCCTGCGGATTCATCGCACTCTGGGCTGCACTCACCATCAGGAAGCAAAACACATTGATCTTTCTCCTCTCCCTGGGCGCTTTCCTCGGAGGCTGCGGAAGACTGATATCCATGAACATCGTGGGCATACCGGAGCCCAGCGGTCTATGGATCGGCTACTTTGCGTCGGAAATTATCGTGCCTGCCATTGCCATCACGGCTCAACTGGCGACCAACAGGAAGTTGCGGCCAAGCTGATTATTTTTTCTCCAATCGTTTCAATTCAGCGTCGAGGTACTCGCGCGACAACCAATCCTTACCCATCATCACGCCCGCAATGGACGTGGTCGCCTGAATATCCTTCAAAGGATTAGCGTTGAGCAACACAAGGTCAGAAACATTGCCTGCCTTCACCGTGCCTGAACTTTGCGTGAGGTTGTAGAAGGTCGCCACATTCACCGTACCTGTCTTCAACGCTTCGAATGGAGTCATCCCAGAATCTACGAGATACCGAAGTTCATGATGAATGGAGAAGCCAGGAACGTTGAACACCTGCGGTGCATCGGAGCCCAGCAGCATTCCCACGCCACCCTGTGAACACGCTTTGATGATCTGGCGTCGCAAAGCAACGTACTTCGCCACTTCTTCGGCATTATATCCGGCCACGCTCATCTGTCGCTTCTTATTTTCAACCCACTGATCGAGGGTCGTCGGGCTCATGTACTTCATCTCCGGCGCAGCACGAAGTGTCTCCGGTGATTTGTCGGCAGCAATCCAGCGCTCGGCAAGGCTCTGCGTCGGCACTACCCAAACACGATGTTCACGTAAACCGGTGACCAGGCGGGGTAATTGGGATATGTCGGCTTTCTTTCCAACAAACAATCCAAAAAAACCGATCTCCTGATCGGTCATCGCTTCTATCCCAGGGACCATGCCTTCGATAAATCCATCGAGGTGATCAATGGTAGCATAGTTGGCATCAATTGCTCTCCATACACCAACGCCTGAAGAAACATGTCCGCCATACGTTATCCCTACTTCATTGGCTGTCTTGACGATGGCATTGAAGTTGGTCAGCGTGAGACCGGGGTGCAGCTTCAGAAAATCATATCCAAGGTCCTTCTGTTCCCTCACCATCTTCTCACCGCCCTCAGGAGTCTTGACGCTAATACCATTGAATGAAGGTCCTGACGTGTAAACATGCGGCCCCAGAATTTCACCGCGCTGCACCATACCCCGGAGAACGATATGTTTAGGATGGCCCAACATGCCCCTGATCGTCGTCACACCATTGGCGACAAACAAGGAGAGCACATCTTTCATGGGCTGGAGGTCATCTCCTTGAGGAATATGCGCATGCATTTCTGCCAGGCCCGGCATGAGGTACTTGCCCTTGCCGTCGATTACAATGGCATTCTCAACTTTGATTTTTGCTGCCGGCTTGATGGAAATGATTTTCCCATTTTCAACAATCACATCCTGATTTTCGAGGATGCGTTCCGTGTCCATGGGCACCACGTTGACGGCCTTGAAAACGATGGTGTTAATCCGTGAGTCGGCAGGCGTCTGACCGAATAGGTTGATGGTGGCGAGAAGAAAAAGAAAGAAGAGTGATTTCATATTCGTGGCGTTTCGACCAATGTAACAAAAGGAAATCTTGTAAAACACGTTGGCGGGGATGAGCGGCCCCACAATCAGGAATCCGGCTATATTTGCCAAACCATTTTTGACCCACCCATGAAGCTCACCGCACGCAACACCCACCGCGACATCGCCTACTTTTTTCTCGGATTGATCATCGCGTTTTCGATTTCAGGTATTTTTCTCAACCACCGCCAGGATTGGCATCCCCGTCGATATTCGTATTCCATCAGGGAAATCACCCTACCGGCACCTATCCTCAAAGAGGAGGTGACGGATACCTTTGTCACCAACTTCACCGCTTCACAGAAAATTGAAGACAATCTCCGCCGGTTTTCTGTGGACGACAAAAATAACCTGCGCATTTCCTACACGATGAACGACGTGCAAGTTGACCTTGCAACGGGGGTCGGAAAAATTGAGACCTACCGGACCACGCCCCTCCTTGGTCAGATGACCCAACTTCACATCGACACCAACAAATGGTGGATCTATTATTCCGATGTGTTTGGTCTGGCCATGCTGACCATCGCCATCACCGGGATGTTTATTGAGCGGGGGAAGAACAGTTTCAGGCAGCGCGGCTGGTGGCTTGCCCTCCTGGGATTGATATTTCCCCTCATTTTCCTGTTCCTGCTTTCCTGATCTACAGCATTTAGGGGTATTCCCCTGGGTTACCCAAGCAACTTTCGCCGATATACCGGTGTCTGGTTGATTATTGGCATCTGTCCATTAAATTCATGTACCGGAAGCCCATGAGAAAATACTGCAGTTTTCTGATCCTGGTTCCATGGCTTTGTTCCTGCATGGGATACAAAGAGCTTCCTGTTGAGTATGACTACAGCTACCGGGGCAATTTCAAGAAGTACAGGACTTTTGAGATCATGCGTCCCACCAACGCCACTGACTCTACGATGCTGACCCAGGTGGTGGAAAAGTCGATCATTTCCAGAATGAAGTTCCTCGGCTACCGGCAGGTCAACCACCGCCCTCACTTGCTGATTTCGTTCAAGATGTTTACTGACAGCCTGAAGTTCACGGGGTATAACCAGCCTGATATAGAAGAGTGGATGGAAACGCAGCGGGAGAACCTCACGTACGACCAGCAGAAGTACAACCTGAGGACAGGCACGCTGCTTATCCAATTCTATGACCGGAGGCAAAACAGATCAATCTGGCAGGGGTATGCCACCACGCTATACGGTTCGATAGATTTCAACAACAACCGTCATTTGAAGAACGCCGTGATCTCCATTCTTGACAAGTACCGGTTCTGGGCAGATGGATTTATCAACGGCACTCCTCAGCCTGAGGAGAAAGGCTTCCAATAGCCCAAATTCTTACTGATCCCGGTTTTTCTTTAGCAAATTAGTTCTACCTTTGCCCACCCAAAATAGCCCCTGGGAGGCCAGGAAAGCAACTTTGGTCGGTATTGCCCGATGGTGTAATTGGCAACACGCTTGATTTTGATTCAAGAAAGTCCAGGTTCGAGCCCTGGTCGGGCAACATACAACTGGACAGACTTCACCCACAATGGCAGTCAAGATATTTTCGGGGCGCTCAACGACCTACCTGGCAGACAAAATTGCCCAGGCATATGGCGAATCGTTGGGTGAAGTAAAATACCAGCAGTTCAGCGACGGTGAAATGTCGCCATTCATCGCCGAGTCGGTGCGCGGACATGAGGTTTTCATGGTTCAGTCGACCTTTCCTCCGGCCGACAATTTCATGGAACTCCTGCTGATGATTGATGCCGCCAAGCGCGCAAGCGCGGAAAGCATCAACGTCATCATCCCTTACTTCGGCTATGCCAGGCAGGACAGAAAAGACAAGCCCCGCGTGGCTATTGCGGCGAAAATGATCGCCAACCTGTTGTCAGCGGCCGGGGCCACCCGCATTATGACGTGCGATTTGCACGCCGACCAGATCCAGGGATTCTTTGACATCCCGGTAGATCACCTGGACGGCGCGTACATCTTCATACCCTACCTGAAAGGTTTGGGGCTGCCCAACATCATGTTCGCTTCACCCGATGTGGGCGGCATCAAACGGGCACGATACTTTGCCAAGCACTTCAACGCCGACCTTGCTGTCTGCGACAAGTACAGGAAGGAAGCCAACAAGATTGAGTCCATGCGCCTCATCGGTGAAGTGGAAGGAAAAGACGTGATCCTCGTGGATGACCTGGTGGATACCGCCGGTACCATTTGCAAGGCAGCCGCACTGCTGAAAGAAAATGGAGCGAGTTCCGTCAGGGCCGTTTGTACACACCCTGTGTTGAGTGGGCAAGCTTACGAGAACATCGCCAACTCGCAATTGGAGGAGATTGTTGTCACTGATACCATTCCATTAAAAGAAAATGTCGGCAAGATCAAGGTACTCACCGTATCCAACCTTTTCGCCAAGGCCATACGGAAAATCCACGATCGCGAATCCATTAGTTCACTTTTTATCAAACTGTAATTCACTTTAATAACAAACCAAATAACCATTATGAAAACCGTTGAGATTATAGGGTATCAAAGAGCAAATCTCGGCAAGGCTGCTGCTGAAAACTTTCGGAAGGAAGGCCTCGTACCCTGCGTATTGTATGGAACAGGCGAACAGGTCCATTTCGCTGCACCTGTGATTCTTTTCCGTGACCTCGTTTACACCAACGAAGCTCACTTTGTTCATTTGAACATCGAAGGCGATGAATGCCAGGCCATCCTGCAGGAGATTCAATTCCACCCTGTCAGTGAGATCATTCTCCATGCTGACTTCCTCCGCATCAGCGAAGGCAAGAAAATAAAAATGGAAATCCCTACCCGCCTCGTGGGTAAGGCCCCCGGCGTTGAGAAAGGCGGTGCACTCGTTCGTAAGCGCGCCACACTCAAAGTCATCGCATTCCCCAAGGATATGCCTGACCACATCGATGTGGACTGTTCAACGCTTGACTTCCACCACGCCATCAAGGTGTCGGACGTGAAGATTGCCAACCTGACATTTGCTGATCCTCCACAGGCTTCCATCGCCGTGGTTGAAGTTCCCCGTGCTGCCAAGCTTGCCGCTGAAGATGCTGCTAAAGCTGCTGAAACAGCTGCTGCCGCTCCTGCCGCTGAAGGTGGTGCTGCTCCTGCTGCCGGCGCTCCTGCTGCTGGCGCTGCTCCTGCTGCCGGTGCTGCTCCTGCTGATGCCAAGAAAGGCGACGCTCCCAAAAAGGACGAAGGCAAGAAGAAGTAAGGTTTTAACCAACCTGAATACAATCCCATCTGCTCCATGCGGATGGGATTTTTTATTTGCTCTCCCATCAGCCGTGTAATCGTTGTACTTTTGGGCATGAAGTTTCTGATTGCAGGCCTGGGCAATATCGGGCCAGCGTATGAGCTCACCCGACACAACATCGGATTCCTCACCCTGGACCGCCTGGCAGACCAGCATGCATTCGCTTTCCAGACTTCAAGGCTCGCTGATAAGGCTGAGTTCAAATTCAAAGGCAAACAGATTCACCTGATCAAGCCCAACACCTACATGAACCTCAGCGGCAAAGCCATTGCTTACTGGTTGCAGGCACTCAGCATTCAGAAAGAAAACCTGCTCGTGGTGGTGGATGATATCGCATTACCCTTCGGCACGTTGCGTATGAGGGCCCAGGGCAGCAGCGCCGGCCACAATGGGCTTACCAACATCGAAGAGATCCTGGGCGGCAAGGATTACCCTCGCCTGAGGATGGGCATTGGCAATGCTTTTGCCAAGGGGTCACAGGTGGATTATGTACTTGGCAACTTCAGCAAGGAAGAAATTGATGCCTTGCCCACATACATGGACAAGGCGACCGAAGGGATTCTTGCGTTCTGTACCATCGGTGTTGAGCGGGCGATGAACCTGCACAACACCAAATCATAATTTTTAAAAGTAACGTCTCCAGTCAAAAACGAGACGGGCACCGAGATGCCAAACGGTGCGTAGCTGTGGATCAGGGTCTCCCGCAGGAATCTCCACCTTCACATCATGAGGAATATCAAAGCCAAACGTGAACTGAACCATAAGGCTTGAACTCTGATTCAACGAAAATGTCCGGAATGGTCTGTACTCAAGAAAAGGAAAGTCAAATTTTGTTGAACTGTAACTGACCATTTGGGATGTGCCGCCCGGCGTAGGCAGCAGGATGGCGTCATTCTTCAGCCATTTCGTTCCGTAAAAGGAAACACCTACTTCCCTGCCAAGGATAAATTGAAATCGTCCTAATGATGTTTGCATGCCAGCTTGCCAGGGGATCAGTCCGCCATTGACAGCGTCAACGCCCATTTGTGTTGCCGCATTGGGAGAAATGAGATAGACAATGGGTCCCAACACGAGCAAATCGCCAGGCAACACCCAAAAGGGAAGCCGCAACCTCATGTCGAGTGCTGCTCTGCCAGGAATGGCTGCCGTCAGTGCACCTGCCGGAACGGGATTGTCGGACTCAACGAAACGGTGTGATGATGAGGCGTCCTGTCGAAGGCCAAGCTGGAAAAATACCAGACCGTCGCCGGATTCATTCAGCACGCCATCCAGTCCGAGGCCAAAGCGAACATTTGCTTCGATGCCGCCAATAAAGCCCTTATCTGTCTGTGTCGATCCAAAGCCACCTGAAATGGCCGACAGGTTGAGTGACGATGATACGCCAAGAAACATACCCAACTCCGATCTGAACCTGGGTATCTCGCCGGTCCCGGTCGCGAGGCCGGGTACGGGAGTTTGTGCAAGCACTTGAGGAAGAAAGTCAAATCCTTCTGCCATGCCATCCTTGTCGCGGGTCATCTTCTCCCATGCCGGCATGAGGTTGTTCTTGCAGACATTAAATGTATCCGGAAGGTTGATCTGGCCGCCATAGTTCGGAGGAACTTCAGGCAGGCTGCCCATAAACGCCGCAGTGATTTGCTGGAGGCTTAGTTTGACATTTGCCGCGGCAAATTCCGCATCCTCCTGACGCATATACGCATCGCCCAGCAGAATACGGTGCACACCGCTCCACGTGACGACCTCAAGACCCTTTTCATTGTAGTAGTCGTGAGTGCCTTTCCTCACTGATGTCTCACCCCATGTGCCGGCAGTATGACCGGAAGCATAAACGTCCTCCAGAAAATGAAGAGCAAAGGCTTCGTCAGCAAGCGCAGAGAGAATAATGGCCGATCGCTGCTCCTGTGGCGTTTCCTTTTGACGAAGGCTGTTCAACTTATAGATGGCACTTGAATGAAACCACGAATAGACACCCACGGCATTCAGCTCAGCGCCAGGCTTGTGACACGAAAAAAGATACTCCCTCCCTGTTGTCTCCACGGACTTCCTTGCCTGAAGGAAGTGCACATTGTTCGATCCGGCACGGGTGGCATACTCTGAGTCAGCATCCTGTAGCTTAAGGTCTGAGTCCCGGAGGGCATTGACGTGATCACTTGGCCGCTTCTTCGCTTCAAGGTCTATCTTCAGCTTTGCAGCAACATGGGCAACATCCAAAATCCAGTCGGACTTTAGCACGATGTCCAGCATGTTGCTGGGAGAACAGCTGTGATCTCCGGCAATGGCCGCCCACGATGCGTAGTCAAGTTTGGCAGGATGAATCGTTTGAGCAGGGTCGATGATCGTTTCGGTAAGGCGCTCGGTATAACCGAGGCGGGCTTCGGCCCAGAGTTTGTCGAGTATGCCCCTGTTCTCTTTATCCAGATTTTCGATGGCGAGCAAAAGGATGCTCCGGTGTTCGGGGTAAACCCATCCAAACCCTTCGGCTGAGGTCATCAGCGTCAATAGTAAAATGAGTATAGCCCTCATACGACTTAAGTTAACCAATCAGGGATTGGCTTCCTTGTCTTTTATCTTAAGAATAAAGATGTAGGGCCAGTATTTGCCTGTAACCAGCATTGTCCTGGTAGCTGGATGCCAGGCAATCCCATTCAATACATCCACTTGCGGGTTGATGGACCGGGCCTGACGTGCCAGTAGGGAAAGATCAAGGTATCCAAGAACGTTTCCCGTAGCAGGATCAATCTTTACGATGATCTCCGTTCGCCACACGTTGGCATACAGGTATCCATCGGCATACTCCAGTTCGTTGAGTCCTTGCACCGGGCTGCCTGCTGCGGTAACGGAAATCGTTCGTGTGGCCTTCAATGATGCTGAGTCCAGGAAAGAGATCACTTCGGTACCATTGCTCATGATGATGTCTTTCCCATCCGTGGTGAGACCCCATCCTTCGCCTTCGTATTTGAATTCACTGATCTTCTCAAACGATTTCAGGTCGTAAACGAATCCAACATTGTGTCTCCAGGTAAGCTGGTATACTTTATTGTTAAGAACCACAATGCCTTCGCCAAAATATTTGTCGTCAATGGTGACTTTTCTTTCTGCTATTCCAGTTTGGACATCCACCACCCCAATCCAGGAATTTTCCTGCCCAGTACTTTCATACAACTGGCCGTTGTGAATCAGCAAGCCCTGTGTAAAGGCCTTCACGTCATGAGGAAGTGACCGCTGGAGGGTAAAATCAATTTTCTCAGTCTCCGATACTTTGGTCTCAGGCTGAGTACTGCACGAGGCCAGCATAAAAACTGATAACACCCACCCATATATCCCCTTTATTCTCATGCGCTATTTCGTCGGCTTGTAAGGCCTCAGTTCATTCCATCGGTCGATAAACTTAACTGCCGCTGCGACGGTGCCTTGGCTCGATGCCGCACCGCGCGCAAGTGTCGACTCTTTGGGATCGCGGACGCCCCAAACGCCTGTCGATGACATTTCCGCCGATGATGTGTGCTTACCTGTTTCCTTTGCTTTGAGTCCTTCTGCCAGGAAGACGAGACTTGCTGTCGGGTCTCCGGAATTGACAGCCGGGAGCATCGCCTGCATATGCGGAGGAAGTGTTAGTGTTGCCGGAACCGCTTTGTCGAGCTGAACCAGCGTGGGCATCAGGTACAGCGAGGAAGATGTTTCAGGAGTTCCTCCGTGACGGTCAAACACAGCCGGTGTCGTGGAAGCCTGAGTTTGTTGCCTTTCGCGAAACGGAGCGATGGCTTGTTCAAAATTCACTGCGATGCCAGGGGTCGTCTGATTCACTTTGTCCACAAGCAATGCGCTGACAGCGGTATTGCCGGAATGGGCGTTAAGAATAACAAATCTTTTGAACCCATGATGGATCAGGCTTTCAATAGCCTCCATGTGCACCTGGATGATGGTTTCCTGCTTGAGTGTAATCGTCCCGGCAAAACCCATATGGTATGGCGACTGCCCCGCCATCAACACAGGCGCTACAAGGATGTCACGTTGTTGCGCAATGAGTTTACATTGCTCGACACCATTGATGAAGTCTGTTCCTATCGGCAGGTGATAGCCATGCTGTTCCATTGCCCCTACCGGAATGATGACCATGTCCGAACGTGTGAGGAAATCGTTGACTTCCGGTACGGTCATGTGAGGGAGATAGTTCTTTACCTTCTTTTCCGTCCACAGCGGGTTGGTTTGCGCCTGAAGCAAATGCGCTGACAGGCATGCGAGGATAATGACAATAGCTGATTTCATGATATCGTGGTTTTGACCAGGGTAATTTCGATAAAAAACCAACAATACCGTCTATTGTCAACGGCGACTCCGGGCGATAAAGTCATCCCAGGCGTTGATGCCTTCCTG
The DNA here is from genome assembly GCA_016787625.1 of Cyclobacteriaceae bacterium. Taxonomy (GTDB): domain Bacteria; phylum Bacteroidota; class Bacteroidia; order Cytophagales; family Cyclobacteriaceae; genus ELB16-189. The sequence continues at coordinate 3,694 of JAEUUD010000073.1, read as the reverse complement.
AAGCTTTTCACGGCCCAGACCAATGCGCACATGCTGATCGCCAAAATCAAACATTTCTGATGGAAGGAGCATGATCCCTGCTTGCTGGACCAACCGCTCGCAATAAGCCAGAGCGGGCTCGCCAATGTTGAGCTTCGCAAAAAGTGTAGAACCCGCCTTGGGTTTCGGAAAGCTGATCAAATCGGGGTGACGGTCTTTAAATGCCGTGAAGGCCCCGATGTTGGAACGGATTTTCTGCAGGTTTGAATCAATGAGCTTTTCGCTGTTGCGGATGGCGATGAGTGACAACACCTCGCTCATCGAATTGTTGCAAATCGTGAGATAGTCCTTATACGACATGACATCGTCGATGACCTTCTTGTTTCTCGAAACAAGCCAGCCCAGCCTAAGCCCTGCCAACCCAAACGACTTGGCCATTCCCCATAGCGATACCGCACGGTCGTACAAATCTGACATCGAAGCAATGCGCATCGATGGATCGTGAACAAGGTGATGATACATCTCGTCGGAGAAAATGGTCAGTCGATGCGTGCTTGCAATCTCGGCAATCTCATTAAGCTCCTTGACCGTTGGAATGAACCCGGTTGGGTTGTGGGGAAAGTTGATAATGAGGAGTTTCGTCTCCGGCTGGATCAGGGACCTTAATGTTTCTGTGCTGAATTGCCAGGTAGCTGGATCAGGTCTCCAGAAGTCCACCTTGCAGCCGATGCTTTCTGCGACCTGGTACAGCGACTGATAGGCCGGAGACATGCACACCACATGATCGTTTTTCTCCAGGAGTACATTCATGAGGCAAAAGTTGGCCTCACCCGGTGAGAGTACAAGAACATGATCTGGATCAATGGATGTGTATTGATCCGCGATGGCTTGACGCAGGGTTGGCAGTCCCTGCGATTCCGTATAACCAAGCTTCAGGTCATTCCACAGCCGGCGTTCCTCATCGCCGGCCATATCCAGCAGAGATGACAGGCTCAGACCATCGCAGTCAGAGCTTGAAAGCAGGTGACGTGTATGAAACTCATACTTGGCGAAGTACCGCTCCAGCTTAAAATCGCGGATCTTCATGCGTGATTACCAAATCACGACACGTACGCTGTCAGGACGATACATCGCGTCGCCAGGCTTCACGTCGAATGCCTTGTGGAATTCCGGGATGTTACTTAACGGACCATTGATCCGGAACTGTGCTGGCGCGTGGACATCGGTCATGATTTGGTTGGCCAATGCTTCATCCTTGATGTTGACCATCCAGGCGTAACCATAGCCAAGAAAGAACCTCTGATCGGGTGTAAGACCACTGATGATCTGGTTCTCCTTGTACTGTGGCGTTTTCTTGAACGCCTCATAGCCCATGATCACGCCGCCAAGGTCAGCGATGTTTTCTCCCTGGGTAGCATCACCGTTGATATGAACGCTATCCAGTACCGTATAGGCATTGAATTGTTCAACAATTCGCTTTGTCTTCGCTATGAATTTTGCCCGGTCTTCTTCTGTCCACCAGTTGTTCAGGTTTCCATTCTCATCATACTGACTGCCCTGATCATCAAAGCCGTGCGTGATCTCGTGGCCAAAGGTTGAGCCTCCGATAATTCCGTACAGAATCGCGTCGTCTGGCATGCGGCCTTCAAAGCCAGGCACAAGAATGTTGCAGGCGGGAACGGCGATTTCATTATTGCTGGGGTTGTAATACGCGTTGTACGTCTGTGGATACATTCCCCACTCCGTCCGGTCTACCGGTTTGCCAAATTTGGACACCATATCCTGATAGAACCATGCATTTGCACGCAAGGCGTTTCCACAGTAAGATGTTCTGTCAATTTGCAGTGCTGAGAGGTCTTTCCACTTGTCAGGATATCCCACTTTCATCACAATCTTGGCAAGCTTGCTCAGCGCCTTCGTCTTTGTTTCCTGACTCATCCAGTCCAGGTTGCGGATATGATCTCCATAGACATCACGGATCGAGTTGCCGATCTCCAGCAACTTTTCTTTGGATCCTTTCGGCAGATACTCATCAACATACACCTGGCCAATCAGTTCTCCGAGATATCCATTGGTGGTCTGGACCACACGTTTCCACCTCGGCCTTTGCTGAGTGACACCACGCATCACAGTAGAATAGAATTTGAAGTTCTGCTGCTCGATGTCTTTGCTGAGAAAGGATGCATATGCATCCAACAGGTTCCAGGTGAGGTACGCCCTCCATTCCTCCATGGAGTATTTCCTCAGTAGTCTGTTCAACGATGTAAAGAATTCCGGTTGTCCGACAATGACGGTATCTGCGTTGACTACGCCCAGTTGTGTGAGCAAGTCAATCCAATTGACGGAGGGTGCGACGCTCCTGAGTTTCTTCACAGGCATCTTATTGTAGTTCTTGACCGGATCGCGCAGCGCTTCCAGTTTCCTGGACGCTTGTGCCAGATCGGTCTCAAGGGTCATAATGGATGCAGCATTTCTGCCTGCCGTCGACTCCTCGTGCCCGCCGAGGAATAGCATAGCCTGCACATGCTTCACATATTCGTTGCGAATATTCACCGTTCGATCATCGGTGTTGAAATAGTAGTCACGGTCGCCAAGACCCAGTCCGCCCTGACCAAAGAACAAGGCATACTTCGTGCTGATCTTGTCGTCCTGACCCACGTAGAATGAGAAAGCGGGTGATGCGCCAATGGTGTGGAGATAGGCAATGCCTTTCAACAATGAAGCCACATCCCTCACTGAATCGATGATCTGCATCGATGCTTTTAGCGGTTCAAGCCGCGCCGCGTCAATGCTGACCGTATCCATCCCAGAAGCAAACAGATCGCCGATCTTTTGCTTGTTGCTGCCTTTCTCCGCACCGGCAGAGGAAGCCGTTTCACAAACTCGACGGACCTGCGCATTGATGGTATCCCCGATCATCCTGAAGATTCCATTCGAGCTCTCTGTTGACGGAATGGGATTGCGTTTGAACCAGCCGCCGTTGGCATACAGGAAGAAATTATCATTTGGACGCGCTACAGAGTCACGGTTGAGAACCAGGGGATCCGGCCATGCCTGCTGTTGCTTCTCCGATGTGGTACATGCGCAGACGAGCAACGTCAAGCACAAAAGGGTGCCGTAAGTAAATCGCAAATTCATTCTTCTAGGGGTTTAAGTCAGAAAATTACGGAATTCGTTTCAAGACAGCACGCTGAAGGTTGGTCACGCTATAGTTCACAACGTCTTTGGCAGCGGTGAGTTTCTTTCCAGAGGTTACTTCAAAGATGAGCTGGTCATTTCGCAACTCGTAAGAGGAGGTCAGGAGAATGTCGCTGGTTTCAAAAACCGAGTACATCTTGTTCTCAAACAAATGCTCAATCAGCACAACCCCATCGCCTTCATCCAAATGATAAGTTTTCGTATTAGCATCGAACATCCTCAGGGTATAATCTTTAGTCATGGGAAGTTTCTCAGACAGGTATTCTGTCTTCCAAGGCCAGGCATTGCCGCTCGGATCTTTTTTCACCGTCACGCGAATGGCGACGCTGTCTCGAATTGTCCCACCCTTGTATATTTTCAGCACACCTGTCCACGTACCCACAACACGGTCAGGGAATGCCTGACTTATCCCGTCAAAAGGGAAAGCAAGCAAGATGACGATTAATATGTAGGAGGTCTTCAACATGACATTGACAGCCTATTTACGTTTTCTGATTTCTGAAAGTAATTGCTTAAC
>JAEUUD010000072.1 GCA_016787625.1 Cyclobacteriaceae bacterium | reverse complement strand
GGTCTCGGGACCGATGGGAAAGGAGCGAGTTCATTACGAAGCGCCTGAGGCTGGAGTTCTTGGAAAGGACATGAAGGCATTTCTGGATTGGTTCAACCATACACAAGACATCGATCCCGTTTTGAAGGCCGGGGTTGCCCATCTGTGGTTTGTTACCATTCACCCGTTTGACGATGGCAACGGACGGATTGCACGCGCGATCGCTGATATGCAACTGGCACGTTCAGATGAAAACAAGCAACGCTTTTACAGCATGTCCGCCCAGATCAGGAAAGAACGAAATGACTACTACAACATCCTGGAAACTACACAAAAGGGAACGCTTGACATCACAACCTGGCTCGAATGGTTCTTTGACTGCCTGGACCGGGCACTGACCGCGTCTGGCGAAGCACTTGGGGGCGTAATGAAGAAAGCAAAATTCTGGGATACTCATGCCACTACCCGGTTCAACGCGCGGCAGCAATTGATGTTGAACAAACTACTCGATCACTTTGAAGGTAAGCTGACCTCATCCAAGTGGGCGAAGATAGCCAAGTGTTCGCATGACACAGCGCTACGAGATATGCAGGATCTAGTGGAGCAAAAGGTGCTGGTAAAAGATCCTGCCGGAGGAAGAAGCACGAACTATTTATTGAAAGAATCGTGACTGGATGGCTGAAAGAGTTGCAGTTGAAACTTTAACATTGAAAGAGATCACAGAAAGTAGACTAACTTTTTAAGTTCTTCGTCCACTGGATTGGCAAGCTTACATTGCCGTTATGAAAAGAATCCTCAGAATCCTTAAAATCTCTACTGTTGTCATCGCTTCGATAACAATCGTCTTGGTTGCCTTGGGCTACTTCTACATGAAGCAGGAGAAATTCGGTCAGGCACCGGGCGAGAAACGTGTCGCTGCTTTTTCGGCATCGCCGAATTTCAAGGATAATATCTTTCAAAACCTGGAGACCACGCCGGAGTTGGTGGACGGTCGCGCGTTCGATGTGATGTTCACCTATTTCTTCAAAACCTTTCCAAGAGTTCGGCCTGTGGATACCATCCCATCTGTAAAGAATGACCTTCGCTCGATCCCGCTGGATTCGAACATTCTCGTATGGTTTGGCCACTCCTCGTTCTACATCCAGTTGGATGGAAAGAGATTCCTGGCAGACCCGGTCTTCAGCGGCAATGCTTCGCCGGTCCCTGAAACAAATACTTCATTTGCCGGCACGGACATCTACACAGCCGACGACCTGCCAAACATCGATTACATCTTTCTTACCCACGACCACTACGATCACGTTGACTATGAAACCCTGACGGCGCTTCGAACAAAAACAGGCAAGGTCATTTGCGGACTGGGCATTGGTGAGCACCTTGAACTTTGGGGATTCTCCAAAGAGCAGATCATTGAGAGGGACTGGCACGAGCACGTGAATCTTGACAGCGGCTTTACTGCTTTCGTCGAACCGGCCCGTCACTTCTCAGGCCGTGGACTGACAAGGAACAACACCTTGTGGGCTTCCTATTTGTTGCAAACACCCACGATGAAGATCTACATGGGAGGGGACAGCGGTTATGGTTCACACTTTAAATCCATCGGTGAGAAGTACGGACCTATCGATCTCGTCATGCTGGACAATGGTCAATATGATTCTGCGTGGCGCTACATCCACACACTTCCCGGCGAGGTGCTGATGGCGGCGAGTGACCTGAAGGCCAGGAGGCTTTTTCCTGTGCATTCTTCAAAATTCAAGATGGCCAACCATCCATGGGATGAACCTCTGATTGAAATTACGAGACTTAATCAGGCCTACGGATTTCCACTGGTGACCCCCATCATTGGAGAAGTTGTCAATCTCAATGATACGGTCCGCACGTTTCGGCCCTGGTGGGTAGGATTGAATTAACCCGCTCCCTCCAAATCCTCCCTGATCTTCTCGAAATGTCTTCTGTCCCGGCCGTAGGTAGCGTTCAGGTAGGGCCGCACGAGTAGCACGGAGAACATGATGAGTCCAAACGCGGAATATTGAATGACGGCAGGCTGGCCCATGAAGTAATCATCGGTCACCAGCAGGACGATCATGAACCCGTTGAACAGATAGGTGTATTGAACGTACAGTCGCTCCGATTTCCTCAGCTTTTCAATGGCTTCATTCAGGTAAGCGGTCATCGGCGTCGACATGTCCATGGTGCGGATGAACGACAGCGACTGGTAAAGCGAGATGCCGACCGGCGCGACAAAGATCAGGCTCAGCAAAACAATCTTAATCCCGAATACCTGACTCATCGTGTTGCTGGAGGCTTGAATGATGAGGATGATGGCACCTGTGTAGATGACCATGGTGAGGGCCAACTCGAGGATGAACTTCAATCGAATTTTTCTGTCGCGCGCACGCCACTGCTCCGCAATCGCCAAGTGCAGGGCAGGTGCTTTTGTTGCCTTTACCTGAGGTTCATTCCAAATAACCCGCAAGTCATCCAATGTGTCAGTGCTCATGTTGCAGGATGGTTTTAAGTTTTTGTTTGATTCTGTTCAGCTTCACGCCAACGTGGTTCTGTGTCATCCCCGTGATCTCGGCGATTTCTTCGTAGCCCAACTCGTCGAGGTACAAGGCTACAATCGCCTTCTCTTGATCGTTCAGGTGATTGATCAATCGGTTCAGCAGGTCATACCTGTCGGCTTTCTCACCTGGGTGTTCCGGAAACCGGTCGTGCACCGCGGTGAGGGGCTGCTCTTGCACTTTCTTTTTTCTGATCCTACCTATGGCTGTGTTCAGCGAAACCTTGTAGAGCCATGTTGAGAATTTCGCCTCACCGCGGAACTGAGGATAGGAGCCCCAGGCGTTTAAAAGGATATCCTGCTTTAAGTCGAGGGCATCCTCGCGGCTGCGACCATAGAGCCGGCAGATTTTACCAATGATTCCCTCACAGGAAGCAATGTGATCGGAGAATTCCCTGACCTTGTCCGCTGACATGAACTTGACTACTACCGGTTAGACATCTTACCAATGAGTAGCGCGACAGGCGTTGAACTTACTCGGTATGATGACTTTATTTTCCCTCAGCGTTTTTTCCCAGCTTGAAATAGACCCCCACGTTCAACTGGAGGTTGCTCATGGGAACGTCGAACTGCATGACCGTCGCGGGCTCGTTGCTGGATGACGGTGAACTAGAGCTAATCTCGGTCACAAAATTGGCGTAGCGTTCTGCTGTCGACAGGGTGCTCAAGCGGTCACCCAGGTTCACAGTATATAAAACCACTTCACCCTTCTGGGGATAGAAGGTCATGCTGGTGAACATGACTTCGGTGAAGAACCTGATGCTGCTTGTGGCACTGAACATGAGCCCCGCGCCGCCACGAACTCCGAGGGTTGGACCACCGGTAAATTCAATCACATTGTTACTGGTTTGCTGAACGCCGGTATTATTGACGACAACATCATTTTCCTGCCGCATGTTGACGAAGGCGATCGAAGGGCCAATTCTTGCGTATGGTTTGAGGTTCCCCATCTCGGCAGCAAGAACCAGTGTGGGCTCCAGGGAGAGGCTATTGGCGTAGCTAACGTATCTGTCCGAAAGCGAAGAGGTACTCGATGAAGTCCTTTCTGCAGTTTCAATGCTGCTTCCAAAAAGGTAGCCTACAGCAATGTCCAGACCGACATGAGGGTTGAACATCCTTCGAAAGGACGCCGAAGCATTGATCCCTCCGCCTTGTGATCCGAAGACTCCGGTTCGTGTCGTCTGACCACCGGAAGTATAAATATCTTCACCCAACTTCTTGGTCCCGATACCAATCCCGTAACCAACACTGAGTTGGAAAGAAGATTCCTGGCCGTAAGCTGCCACGATAGGCAATACGACCAGCATCATACTGAACAAGTTTCTCATAGTCCCTTTTTTATTCAATATAGGATAAATGAGTCCCAATTTTGAATGGGATTGATCAGCATGATTGATTTGGATTTACTCCCTGTTGTGGTCAGGGCCTCCCCGGGGAAGTTACTCAGCCTTTGTTTGAAAGCAGGGCCGTCAAATGAAAGTCAAAACTCACTTTTTAGTTTTTCCAGTTTGCCCTTCTGCTGGTAGAATGTCATTTCAGAGAGCTTGTAGTTTTGATCGTATCCCATGCGAAGGGCAACCTGCTGTCCGTTCCAGACAAACACTTTTTCGAACCGCTCCGACTCCTTGTCTTTTTCCTTGTCTTTCAGCTGCTCAGGTTCGCCATAAAGCGTCTGCAATGATTCCAGTAGCTCCTGGTAGTCCTCCTTCGAACTGTTTTTGAATGAGACGATAATCGCTGACAGTTTGTACTTGTAAAAAGTCAACTCCACCTCTGCTGTGTGGCTCATCACTGTCACCGGGTCACGCACCACATACTGCTTGGTTTCAGGGTTCTCCAGGTTCTTGGTGAACTTGATCTTGTCGCCGTGGGCGGAGAATTCGTCGCCGATCTTGTAGTTTTTGAAACCTCCTTTTGAGTCGAGGTCGTTGACACTTTGGCCATAAGCTGCGCCATAGACAATAAGGGCTATCAGCACCAGTGAAAATCTCATATGATTTTGAATTGAGTAGGTCAAGGTAGTCAAAAGGGTAAAGGTGAGCAATGGGAGGAGTGCATTTCCCGCACCTGCCTGCCGGCAGGCAGGGATTTGCACAGATTGAATGCACGCAGATTAGCGCAGATTAGATACCCGCAGCATACGCTGAAAATCGAAATACATTTTCCCGCTGATTGGCGCAGATCAATGCACGCAGATCCGCGCAGACCTTACCTAATGCCCAAAGCCCAACACCCAACTACTCCTCGCTAAAATCAGGAAACGTCTTCCGGATTTCCTTGTTGGAGGGATTGGGCCGGGCGTCGGCAGGAAGTTTGAGCGAAGCCACAGCGTCACTGTTCATTAATCTGGCCAGGTCGTCACGGTCCAGTTCAAACTCTGCGTTGCGGCGGTTGGACTTCAATGCATACTTGCGGGCGAAGTAGTTGCCTTTGAGTTGAAGCTGATTGCGCAAATCCCGGTTGGTCTTGATCTGGTTCTGATATTCCTGTGAATTCTTTCCAATTACCTGGCCGGCTTCCAGGGAGTTGAGGGTCAACACAGACGTGCCGCCGATGACGGTAACGGTCTTGGAAGGGTTTGTTTCCAGTACCAACGGAGACAGGCCGGTCACCGCACCCAGCGAGGCATTCAGCACGGTCCTGTTTTTCTTGCCCTTTCGTGCTTTCTTGTAAAGTTTTTCAAGACTCTCGTGTGATTCGTCCAACATGGTGATCAATTTGACGGCGCTGGTCATCGATTGACTATACTTCTGATTAAGAATCTGATCCCTCAATTCCATGTTTTCCGTATCCAGCACGGTGACACGGATTTTTCGCTGAACACGGTGATTACTTTTATCGATGGCAAAGAAGGTGAGCGAAAGTTCTTTGCGCTGTTGCACATCGTTGACATACTCGTATCCCGGACTCCAGGCAAATTCCTTTTGAGTGGGCGAGTTGTCTTTCAATGCAGCGGAGGGTACCATCGGATCGGAGCTCACAAATCCTACCTGCTCGATGGTTTCGTCGCCATTGGGATCGGCAACATACAATTTCAGGTTGACGACTTCATTCTCCCGGATGGTGAACAGGCTGTCGGCAGGAACGAGGAAAAGATTCGGAGGCAGGTCAAGCTGGGTTTGCTTCACAACAATCCTGCAGATTGATTCAAGCCTGCTTGGCTGGTCCTGGATCACCACCTCAATGGTGAGTGGATTGTTCTTTAATGAGTTGAACTGAGTACGCGACGGTGTCCAGGTCAGCTGGCCCAACGATGTGAGCGAAGCACCTTCGGGCATCGTCGTTTCACGTGCTTTGGGAATAATAGGATCTCCATCAGGATCAAACACGTGGACCGTGCTTATCTGGTATGTATTCACTACGCCTTGCCGTACGTAAAATACGGGCAGCTCCTCGGTCACCGGAGGACGATTGACATGAACAACCGTAAACGTTGCGGGGCGTCGAAGTCTTTTGCCATCCGGTAAAGCAGCCTGTATGATAACGCTGAACTCTTTTTTCAGGGTCAGCCTGTCGACCAGGTCGTAGGATGGTGTCCAGGAGAAATTGCCTAAGGAGTCGATGGTCATGCCAACCGTGCCACCATCCAGCGAAAATTGGGTTCCGTTGACCGCTTCACGCAAGGTGACTGTGAAGGTCAGCGGTTTGCCTTCCTCAACCTGCGACCAGGCAGATTCATCCGGGAAGACAAGCGGTTGAGCAAAGCCCGCATAGGAGCTCAGAAGCAGTGACAGGTAGAGTATTCGCCTCATGGCAGACGCAAAATTAATCCATGTTTTGAATTTCCCTTTTGCAAAGGAGCCATCGTTTTCCTAAAATGTACTCATGACGAAGAAACAGAAGCCATCGAAGGAAAAACCTGAACCAAATTTCTTTGAGGATGTGTACGAAGTGGTCAAGCTTATTCCAAAAGGAAAGGTGACAAGCTACGGTGCGATCGCCCGCTACCTTGGCACAGGGATGAGCGCCCGCATGGTAGGCTGGGCAATGAACGCAGCCCACGCACAAAAAGGTGTGCCGGCCCACCGCGTGGTCAACAGCCAGGGACTGCTCACCGGTAAACATCACTTTGGCTCGCCCACTGCCATGCAGGACAGGTTGGCCAAAGACGGCGTCAAGGTGGTAAAAGACAAGGTGGTTGATTTTGAGAAACGACTCTGGGATCCAGCCAAAGCGCTTGGCTAGGATTTATGTTGCTGGGGCTGGGATATCAGCCATAGCCCAAAGAAAGTCAGGCCTCCATTCACAGCATACAATTCATAGCTGAACTGATAGCCGCCAAACCATTTTGCGGCATTGGAACTGATCATATAGGAGATCAGCGGTGCAAGAATACAAACGAAGGGAACGAGCTTGTCGCGAAGTCCACGCTTCGTCAGCAATCCAAAGAAGAAGAGCCCCAGCAAAGGACCATAGGTATATCCTGCCGCAACAAGCACCGCATCGATGAGCGCGCGCTGGTTGATTTCCTTGAATACAAGGATAATGATCAGGAATAGTACCGAGAATCCGATATGAACCATATTCTTTTGGCGCTGCTTGACGGATTCAGTCTTGTCTTTGAAGTTGAGAAAGTCGATACAGAAGGAGGTGGTCAGTGCAGCAAGGGCGGAATCGGCACTCGCGTAGGATGAAGCAATGATGCCGAGGAGAAAGAAGATTCCGGCGACAAGACCAAACTCACCCAGCGCAAGTCGCGGAAAGAGTTCATCACTGGCAGCCGGCAGTGTCAATCCTTTGGCTGTACTATATAAATAGAGCAGGGCGCCGAGTGTAAGAAAGAGGAGATTGACAATGACAATGGACACAGTCAGCCAGAACATGTTTTTCTGTGCTTCACCAAGGTTGCGGCAGGTTAGGTTTTTCTGCATGAGATCCTGGTCAAGTCCGGTCATGGCGATGGCAATCAGCGCACCGCCAAAAAACTGTTTGGGGAAGAAGAGTGTGCTGTTGGCGTCATCAAAATAAAAAACACGGGACATATCACTCTGATAGACGGTGTTGACCATTTCTCCCAGTGAAAGTCCTAGCCTGTCGGCAATGAGATAAACGCAGATGGCAACAGAAGAGACCAGGAAGGTTGTTTGAAAAGTATCTGTCCAGACAATGGTCTTGATGCCGCCTTTAAAAGTATAAATCCAGATGAGAAAGATGGTGATGACTACCGTGATGTAGAAGGGAATGTTCCAGGCATCAAAGAGAAACAGCTGAAGCACGGTCGCAGAAAGGCAGAGCCGGAGGGAAGATCCAACGGTTCGGGAAAGGAGAAAGAAAGCAGCACCTGTTTTGTATGACCAGCGATCAAAGCGCTGCTCGAGGTAGGTGTAAATAGAAACGAGGTTGAGCCTGTAGTATAGCGGCATGAGTACGGTCATGATCACTCCATAGCCGACAATGTAGCCGAGCACCACCTGGAAGTATGCAAAATTGGTCTTCCCAACATTGCCTGGCACGGAGACAAACGTGATTCCGGAAAGTGAAGCGCCGATCATCCCGAACGCCACCAGATACCATGGTGACTGACGGTTGGCCGTAAAGAATGTATCGGTCGTGGCGCCCCTGGATGTGATAAGCGAAATAATGATCAGGGCAAAAAAATAGATGACCATCACGGTCAGGACCAACCAGGGGCTCATGGAACTTGTTTGAAGAGGCCAAACTTGTTAAAATTTTTTACTTTTGGAACCAGTAAGAGAAACAATTTGTCATCACCGTATGGGTCAGGTGGAGAAAGGCGTGAAGCCGTTGTACGAGAAAGAGGTCAGCGTCGGATTGCTTGAAGAGGCAATCGATGTCAGGGACCTCGTTGTGTTCAATGATGACGTCAATACGTTTGAGCACGTGATCAATACCCTGATCAAAGTTTGCAAGCACTCTCCCGAACAAGCAGAGCAGTGTACCCTGCTTATCCACTTCCGCGGAAAATGTACAGTGAAGACAGGATCCTACGAAGAACTGAGACCGTTCAAGCAAGGTATTTGTGAGGCGGGAATCGATGCAAAGATTGTTTAGCCGCTGCGGCTGAAGTATGGAGTATCCATCCCGATTGATCGAAGATGCGGTGAATGAAATCGCCAAGCTGCCCGGCATCGGCAAGAAGACTGCCTTGCGCCTCGTGCTTCACCTTGTAAAAGAAAAGGAAGAAAAGACACGAAGCCTGACAGAATCACTCAACCGGCTCCGAAGCAACATCCGGTTCTGCAAAACCTGTCACACGATTTCTGACGAAGAAGAGTGCACCATTTGCCGAAACAACCGTCGCGACCGCAGCATGGTGTGCGTCGTTGAAGAGAGCATCGACGTAATGGCCATTGAAAATACCTCTCAGTACACCGGCGTGTATCATGTGTTGGGTGGGATCATTTCACCGATCCATGGAGTGGGGCCTGGTGACTTGTCCATCGATTCCCTGATGTCGCGCGTGTCGGCAAACCAGGATATCAAGGAAGTCATTCTGGCCTTAAGTCCGACGCTGGAAGGCGACACCACAGCTTTTTACCTTCACAGGAAACTTAGGGACCTTCCGGTGAAGATCACATCCATCGCCCGTGGCATACCCATGGGTGGCGATCTTGAATTTGCAGACGAGATTACCCTGGGCAGAAGCATCACCGCCCGTGTACTCTTCGGGTGATTCCCACCGCTCATTTTCATACTTAGGATATTAATTCCGTTCTTTGTGAAGCTCAATTTTTCACACATCAGACCGGTTTATGAATCAGCTCTCCAAACGGATTGAATCTATTGAAGAATCGGCCACACTGGCCATGGCCAGCAAGGCGCGCGAATACAAAGCCAAAGGCATTGATGTCATTAACCTGAGTCTTGGCGAACCGGATTTTAAAACACCTCAGCACATTTGTGAGGCGGCCAAGAAAGCCATCGACGACGGAAAATATTTTGCCTACCCCCCCGTAGCCGGATACCAGGATTTGCGCGAAGCAATAGCTGCCAAATACCAGAAGGAGAATGGCGTTCCCTACAAAGCTGAGAACATCATCGTCTCCAATGGCGCCAAACAGTCCATCGCCAATGTCATGTTCTCCCTGATCAATCCCGGCGATGAGGTCATTGTCTTTTCTCCATACTGGGTGAGCTATGATGCGATCATTCGCCTGACGGAAGGCACACCTGTGTTTGTCCGCGGCGGAATAGAAAATGACTTCAAAGTGACCGCGGCACAGTTGGAGAAAGCCATTACGCCAAAGACAAGGGCCATTATCTTTTCATCTCCCTGCAATCCGACAGGTTCTGTTTTTTCCAGACAAGACCTTCAATCCATTGCGGATGTTGTGCTCAAGCATAAAGACCTTCTCATCATCGCCGATGAGATTTATGAGCACATCAATTTTAAGGGCGATCAGACGAGCATCGCTTCCCTTCCGGGAATGTTCGATCGAACCATCACAGTCAATGGATTTGCAAAAGGATATGCAATGACGGGTTGGCGGATCGGTTACATCGCAGCACCCAAATGGATTGCCGACGGCGCCAACAAGATGCAGGGTCAGTTGACCTCAGCCAACAGTTCTATTTCGCAACGTGCTGCTCTCGCTGCCATCACGAGCGACATTGCCCCGACATTAAAAATGGTTGAAGAGTATCGCCATCGCCGTGAATTGGTTTATAAGCTCCTGAAGGATATTCCGGGGGTGAAAGCAAACTATCCTCAGGGTGCTTTCTATTTCTTCCCGGACGTCAGTCATTTTATTGGAAAAACAGACGGCAACCATACCATCAAGGACGGCGACGATCTTTGCCTGTACTTGCTGGACAAGGCACACGTGTCGCTGGTGCCTGGTGGCGCCTTTGGCGATCCGAATTGCATTAGAATTTCCTATGCAGCATCTGAAAAAGACCTGGTGGAAGCATTGAGGAGGTTAAAAGATGTGTTGGGCAAACTCAAAGAAGCGACTCCCCATGCGGTCGTGGCCTGAAACCTTTGCTGAATTTTCAAAGCAGCGCGTCCTGATCATCGGCGATGTGATGGTTGACGCCTACATATGGGGTTCTGTTGACCGGATCTCTCCTGAAGCACCTGTTCCTGTGATGCTGGTGAAAAACCGCGACTTCCGGTTGGGTGGCGCAGCCAATGTTGCACTGAATTTACTTTCCCTCGGAGCCACACCTGTGCTCTGCACCATCGCGGGAGATGACGAGCAAGGGAAGCGGCTCATCAGTTTGATGGAGGAAAGAAGAATGACCGTCGATGGACTGGTCATCAGTGCAACAAGGCCCACAACACTCAAAGCCAGGGTGATCGCTTCCAACCAGCATGTGCTGCGCATCGACCAGGAATCCGACGAAGTGGCAACGTCTGTGGAGGAGATGGCCTTGCTGAAGAAGATTGAAAAACTGCTACCCACTTGCCAGGTGGTGGTGTTTGAAGACTACGACAAGGGCGTCATCACGCCGAAGATCATTTCTCAGACGGTGAGCTGGGCCAAAGAGAAAAACATTCCCACGGTTGTCGACCCCAAGAAGCGGAATTTTTTGCAGTACAAAGGGGTGACGCTCTTCAAGCCTAACCTCAAGGAGCTTCGCGAGGGGTTGAAGATTGACCTTGATGCTCATCAGGAGTCTTCAGTGAGGGATGCCGTCAGGTTGCTCAAGGAGCGCCTCTCCGTGGAGGGTGTCATGCTGACGATGTCGGAACATGGTGTGTTTGTCGATGCTGGAGGCGAGCAGCATCTCGTGCCTGCTCACAAACGTGAGATCGCTGATGTTTCTGGTGCCGGTGACACGGTTGTCAGCATTGCTGCATTGTGTGTGGCGCTGAAACTGGATGCACGGGAGACGGCGACATTGGCGAATCTGGGCGGTGGCATTGTATGCCAGTATGTTGGTGTGGTTCCCATTGACCGTACCGAACTGCTCAATGAAGTGGAGGGAGTCCAGTAGTTTTCACTTCCGGGACAACCTGGCCCTGGTTTCCATGATTTTCTCATCAGCCATATTAAAAAACTTCAACCGCTCCTTCTGAGCCTGATGACTGATGGCTGTGCTCTTGCTGAGCAGGTTGTCAATATGACTTTCCGTTTGCTTGCAAAAAGACTCTTGAGCCGTGGTCAGAATATCAAAGCTATTGGATGTAATGAATACCACGCGCTTATCGCCCAACTTGAACAGTACCGTATTGTCGCCGATAATGATTTCATTGTGAAACAACTCAAACTTACCGCCGGACTTGAGGTCACCATCGTTGCCTTTGTGACCGGCCTCCGCCTGCTTTTTGAGGTTGTCGATCAATAGCGCACATTCATCACAGATATCGAGGGCATCATGTGTATCCTGAAACAAACCGCACTCATACGTGTACTCAATGTTGCGCAGGGTAATGTTGATCAGTTCAACACTGACGATTTCCTTGCTGTGAATGGCAGCATATTTTTCCCAGATCCTGCGTCCCACCGCGAGGAGATCGGTGCTGATCACGCCAGGGGTGAACTTAATACCGTTGAAGGCAGAATCTCTCGCAAAGGACCTTCTCCAGAAGTACATCTTGAATGCAGAAAGTTTGGGATACTGGAAGTAGTGGAAGATTGGCAAATCTTTCGCGTTGTAGATCAGTTCCTTCTCGGGAAATTCGCTGATCATTTGCAAGCTGGCATAAATGGAGTTTAGCCATTTCTCGAAAGAGAAACTGGTCATGTCCAGGGCCCGCAGCTGGAAGGTGACATTTTCAGGAGATGGTGAGAGCGCATGATCCAAAGAAATCCTGAAGTGATCACACATCTTCTTCACTTCGTCCAGAGAAAGCAGTGTTTCTCCACGAATACGTCGATAAGCGCTGTCGCGGCTTATGTTGAGCAATTCGGCCAACTCGT
Source organism: Cyclobacteriaceae bacterium (assembly GCA_016787625.1). Taxonomy (GTDB): domain Bacteria; phylum Bacteroidota; class Bacteroidia; order Cytophagales; family Cyclobacteriaceae; genus ELB16-189. The sequence goes on along the minus strand of JAEUUD010000072.1, from coordinate 2,276 downwards.
CGGCAAATGAAATGGCCGGATTGAGTTTGCTCCGTACTTGCTCCAGGAAAGAAGATTGAAGGTTCTCTTTTTTAGTCACAGGCTATGGTAAGTTAATCTGAATTTGCAGATACCGCAACGGTACCACATGAGGGGGTTTAGTATTTGCGATTTGTGCAAATCGGCGGTTCCACCTTGCCAATTCATGCGGGATTTGCAGAAATGATACTATCGGGATGCACACGTCGCATTTCCTGAAGCAAGGTGGCGACCTAAGTTTCGACACAATTCCGAAACACAAAACCCATCTGCTATGAACCCCAAAACACAATTACCTATTCGCAACCTGAAGGAAAATCTCATACTGGCCTCCTTCATGATCATCCTGTTGATCCTGTTATCCATACAGGACCTTTTTGCTCAACAGCCATCCACATCTGCATCCGACACAACACAACTGGTGCAGATCGAGGTGGCCGATGGAAACAAGTTTATCGGTAGAATCGTGTTTCAAGACCAATCCATCATCAGAATTCAAACCGAACAGCTGGGGATCCTTCAGTTTCCAAGGGAGAACGTAAGAGAAATCATTCCCATCCGGCCTGACCAGATAAAAGAAGGAGGTTATTGGTTTGAGAATCCGCAGGCGACCCGGCACTTCTGGGCGCCCAATGGATATGGCCTCAGAAAGGGCGAAGCCTATTATCAGAATGTCTGGATATTGTTCAATCAGTTCAGCGTTGGTGTTACCAATAACTTTTCCGTTGGCTTCGGTCTTGTGCCGGCTTTTCTTTTTGCCGGTGCAGCCACACCGATGTGGATCACGCCGAAGTTCAGCATTCCCGTGTCACGTGAGAAATTCAATCTGGGTATTGGTGGCCTCATTGGAACTTCGTCGCTCACAGAAAAGGGAAATGGTTTTGGAATCCTTTACGGCATGACAACATTTGGAGGGAAGGACAAAAACATATCCTTTGGTCTTGGATATGGTTATTCAGGCGGCAAGATGGCTTCGCACCCTACCATCACCATGAGCGCTCTTGTGCGTGTCAGCGCGCGCGGATACTTCATCACCGAAAACTATTACCTGGGAACGTCAAGCCTGGTACTGATGTCTCTTGGAGGCCGCCGGATGGTCAACAGAACCGGGATTGATTTTGGGCTGGTTATACCCATAGAGTCGGGCATGTCAACACTTGTGGCGATCCCATGGCTCGGCATCACGGCACCATTACATAAGCGATAACAGTCCCTCAGTACTTTTCGAATTGCTTGTCCAGAGGACCGTCACGTTCGAGGTCGGCGATGATCCGGGCATCCAGTGGGCTCTCTTTGATGACGTTGTACTTGTCCCAGAACTCTTTGTTGTATGGCAGATCCTGATATTGGAGTCCGTAACGCCTCATTTTTGAAGTGATACCGATACGCTCGTCTGTATTTGTGTACACTTGATTGATCATGAGGTGCTGAGCCAACTCTGTCTCAAAGGCCAGGGTGTCACTCTTGATGTCGTACCAGTTGATTTTGGAAAGCACTTCCATGTAATTCAGGTATAGTTTTCCATTGTGGTACTTGTAATCAATTGTCTTTTTCAATCCGACAAATTTGCTCATCAGCCCTCGTTTCTTGTTGATGGGCTGTACTTCGTTATTCTCATATTCCATGCGGATGATGCCAAAGGTCTTTTGATCAACAAACATGGTCAGTTTGAATTCATCTCCGTGTGAAATCACAAATACATCGAGATCGTTGTACACCGTGTTCTTTAACCTTGAAAGGCTTTTGAAGAAAACCTCTTCTTCCGGAAATTGACGATATCGGATGTTGTTGTGCAACAATACCTCCTCGAGCAAGTTGTCTTCGTCAAAGTACTTGGTAAACCGGTTGCTGTATCCAAGACTGCGGCGGACTTCCAGCAACTGAACCCGCTCCCTGAGTTTGAATTTATTTCTGGGTTCCCTGAAGTCATCATCATAAACTTTGATGGCAGCCTCGAGCAGGGACACATAAGTGCCTCCGATCTTTTTAAGGTCACGGTAAAAGGCGTCAACGAGATAAGGCCCTGATGGATGGTTTCTTTCCATACGCATCAGGGCAATGCGCAGAATATCACCGCCTGACAATGTATCTGAGACAACCAGGGTGTTCAGCACCGTTGTGGATTTGACCAACAGGATTTCCCTGGGTTTGGACTGCAGCAATGACGACGCGGTGACTTCGAAATTGGCGTAGCCAAGCATGCTGATCACAAATGTTTCTCCGGCAAGTGATGACGGAAAGTGAAAATCAAATTCCCC
>JAEUUD010000071.1:9026-14692 GCA_016787625.1 Cyclobacteriaceae bacterium | reverse complement strand
CATGGAACCGAAGCTGATGTTCCGGTAGACATCGCGTTTGATGCTATCCTCACGTTCTACTTCCTTGACATGTTCCCCGATGAGCGACTGCGTATCATGATCAGAAACCTCTCAGCACATACCAGCACAAAATCCCTCTGGCTTGCTGCTGACTTTAGATATTCCGGAAAGGCATGGCAGCAGTTGCTTCTGACTATTATGTATTCATTCTTCCACCGATTCGCGAAAGTGGAAGCAGTCAACCTGCCCGACTGGAATCACGCATTGTCCTCGGCGGGATGGAACCTCCGGGCGTCAAAGACGTACTTTAACAATTTTATAGAAAGCACCGTGTATGTACGGGGCCAGGCTACTTTGTAGAAAACTTATCCCCGGGAAGGTAAATCGTTAAGGTTAATCCAGTTGCGGCGAGCTTTCCACCCATCTCCCGCTTTGATTCCTTTGGATTGGTGACAACCACCACCTGGGATTCGCCGATCACTTCTGCCTCGTCGCCACTCACCACAATGGCCGTCGACTCATCGATACCAATTCCTTTCATGGTAGGAAAGTCGATAACACCGGTGAGCAACCTGTTGTATCGGCTCCTGATCAAAAAGTGCTGATCAATGAGCACGTTGGTCATCAGTCCCAGTCCGGGCTTTATCTCCAGGTTGTTTGTTTCGAGGGTGCTGAAGGTCGATTCGTACTCAGGATAGCGCAGCGCATTGCCTGTAATCATCTGCCTGCACATGACAGCGGCACCCGCACTCGTTCCGGCTACAACACTTCCGTTATGGTAGGCATCAGCTATCGCCGTTTCTATCGGTGTTCCCGCGGCAACATCCATGAAGAGGTTCTGATCTCCTCCTGTTATGTAGATCAGCCTTGCATTGCGGATGGAATCAATTCTCTTCGAGTCGATGGGCTCGCCCTGTTTGAAATGCAGGCCGACAAGCGTAGTAACACCCGCCTTCCTGAATGGTTCTGCTGCGTAGTACACCGATGAATCCGGTGTGGAGCTTGACATGGGCAGTACAACCCCGTATCCTCTTGTCTTCAAGCCCGACTCATCAATGATGCGGCTGATGATTGACTCAGGCCTTGAGCCGCCGCCAATAATGATCAGCTTTCCCTTGTGAGCAGGTTGCTGCTTGCATGCCACAACAGCAATGCCCAACACCAACCAGCAAAGAACCCGGCGAAACAAGGGATCTAGTTTACAGGGCCCTTGCGTGTTGCCTTCCGTTGTTCAGGCCACTTGGTACGGTCTCCGGTCTTTGGGTCGATCGGCAATACGCTCTTGTCACGCGAGGTCTTTTCAGGATCTTCGCTCGCCTGATAAGCAAGGATGGCCGCAAGAATCACGTTGGACCTCACATCGTCAAACACAACTTTATCATAGGTATCGCGATTCGTATGCCAGGTGTATGTTCCGTAAGACCAGCTCGTCGCACTCAGTGAAAATCCAGGCGCGCCAACAGCAACGAATGATGCGAAGTCAGAACCGCCGCCGCCCGGTGTGCCGGGAAATCTTGTCTCAATGGGTGTGCGGATGGCGTCCGGTACTTTTGACAACCAACGCTGCATGAACTCATAAGCGTTGAGGTATCCCTGGCCTGAGATATTCACGACCCTGCCTGTGCCATTGTCCTGGTTGAACAGTGCCTGCAATCCTGAGACGATATCCGCGTGATCTTCTACAAAAGCACGGGAGCCATTGAGTCCCTGCTCTTCGCTTCCCCAGTGGCCCACGAGGATTGTCCTCTTTGGATTAGGGTAGACCTTCTTAAGTATGCGCATCGCCTCCATCATCATCAGCGTGCCAGTGCCATTGTCGGTGGCTCCTGTACCTCCATCCCATGAGTCGAAGTGAGCAGAAAGCATCACATATTCATTCGGCTTTTCTGAACCTTTGATCTCGGCGATGGTATTGAAAGCACCCACCGTACCAAGTTCCTTCGAATCTGTCCTTACACTGATCTTCGGGTTAGCGCCGGACTCCACGAGTCGGTAGAGCATGCCATAATCTTCCAGCGCGACGTCGATGGTCGGCACCTTCTTCGTGCTTGCGCTGAAAATCTTGTTCACGCCAAATCCTCTTGACCACAGGGACGAGACAACGCCTGCCGCTCCGGCATTCTCAAGAGCTAGGGCAAGGGTACGGTTATTCTTACCCGTCTTCTTGATCCTTTCAGTCCACGCGTCTGTCTGGGCTGTCCTGGCAGCCTTCATCTTCTCTACCGATTCCTTAGTGCCGAATTCATCCCAGTTGTAGTCAGGACGGCCCGTTGGCTGCGCCATGGAGATCATAACAAATTTGCCTTTCACAGCAGGCAACCAAGCCTTGAAGGCGTTGGAATCAGCCAGGTCAGGAATGATTACCAACTCGCCGATAATTGCTTTTCCATTAGTTGATGGAGACCATGCTAACTGTGTAGCCTCCAGTGTTTTAACACGTGGTGAAATCATGTCAATGTGAGATATCCCACGTTCCCAGCCTTTCCATTCCCCCCATTTTTCATTCTTGGCTGAAATGCCCCAGCCTGAGTACTTGGCCACGGCCCAATCATGAGCCTTTTGCATCTGCGGTGTCCCCACGAGGCGCGGGCCGATTCCGTCAAATAGTTCATGTCCCAGTTTCTCCAATTGGGAGTTTTCATTGGCCTCCTTGATGATGGCCGCAACAACAGGGTCCTGAACCTGAGCCTGGCTGGCAAAAGTCAAAGCGACGAGCAGGATGACAAGTATTCTTTTCATAGGGTAAGGTTTGGTCGGTTAAAAAGCCAATGTATATCATTTTACCAAACGACACGGGAAAATTCTGAGGAGTGGTTGTTTGGCCTAGGCCTTTGACAGACGCCTTACCTCTCTCTTGAGCACCGTCAACAGGGTGTCGACCGTCGATTGATGTGTACGGAAGCTGAGGCAGGCAAAGCGCAGGGTAAACTTTCCCTGAAGGAGTGTACTGGAAATAAACACACGACCATCACGTTGCACGGCCGTGAGCAACTTCTTGTTGAAGGCGTCGGCATCGCCCTTCCGCGGCACATAGCGGTAGGTCACCACCGATAACTCCGGTTTGGGGCCTGTCTCAAAGCCGAGCTTGGCCACCTCAGCATGAAAGTATCTCGCCAGCAGTAATTTCTCATCCAAGCATGCTCTGAACGGTTTGACGCCATGCAGTTTCAAAGGAAGCCACATACGGAGCCCTCGAAAGTGCTTGGTTAACTCCGGCGAAAGATCTGCCGGCGATGGTTCCTCGACGGAACTCAAAGCATCCTGCATGTAGTTTGCCTGGTACACATGGGTAGCGTGCATCTGTCTGGCGTTTTTCACCAGGACAATCCCGATGCCGTAGGGAAGAAAAAGTCCTTTGTGCGGGTCGATGGACAGGGAATCGCTATTCTCAATGCCTTGAAGTATTTTCTTTCCGTATGTTGTCAGCATAAAAAATCCGCCATAGGCAGCATCGACGTGAAACCAAAGTTTGTACTTACGGGCAACACGACTCAGGGCATCGAGTGGATCAACGGAGCCTGTGTCCGTCGTTCCGGCCGAGCCAATCAGGAGGAACGGGAAAAGTTTTTCTTTACGATCGGATGCTATCTGTTTCGCCAGGGCGATGGGGTCCATCCTGTGGTGATCGTCCATCTTAACATGCCTCATCACACATTCTCCGAGTCCGGCTATTCTGATGGCCTTCTCCAGTGAGTGATGTGCCTGGTGGGTCATGTAGATCACCGACGATGATACGCGTGCTGCCCGAACTTTTTTCGCATCCCTGGCCGTGCAGATTCCGATCAGGTTGGCGATGCTGCCTCCGGATGTGAGGTTGCCAGCGGCATGCCTGGGATATCCAACAACACCTGCAACCCACCGGATCAGCTGATTCTCCATGCGCACGGCGCCAGGGCCTGCGAAGAAAACACCGGCATAGCGGTTGGTCACATCAGCCATGTAGTCTCCCAACGATGCATAGTAGATGCCGCCGCCGGGGATATATCCCAGGTGACCTCCGGATGCGGGGTTGAGTGCGGGAAAATCGACGGCACGTTCAATGAGCTTCATCGCCTTTTGAATAGGCATCGACTTCTCCCCGATGGGCGACTTGAGCAATTCAGCACCGAGGTTACTGTTGAACTCGTACGCTTTCCTCGTTGCTATGGTATCAAGAAAATGTTCGGTGTACCGGATGACATTCTCCCTCACTTCATTCCGCTCTACGGCATCAGGCTCAAGCTTTCGCGAAATTCTTTCCAACCTGGCTATACGGGCGACAAGAGACATCGCTCAATATTACGCAAGCATTTGAAAAGTCAACAGGACGGAGTACTTTTTCAAGAACATACAGCGCATTCATCCATCCAATGGCATTGAAACCCGTCTCGGCCGGCTATACCAGTCACAACAAGGTGACCCTGATCCGCGGCGGTCGCGATTACTTCACGCTGGCAGAGCGATTGATCGACGGGGCACAGCATTCCATACACTTCCAGACCTACATCTTTGAGGCCGACGAAACGGGCACCCGCCTGATCGACGCGCTTATTCACGCAGCGTTCAGAAAGGTGAAGATTTATCTGATGTTGGACGGTTACGCGTCTTTCGATCTCGATGAGGCTGTTATCCAAAGACTGAAAGAGGCGGGCATTCACTTTAGGTGGTTTCGGCCTATCATCAAGGGAAAGAACTACTATGTAGGGCGTCGGATGCATCACAAGATCCTTGTTGTCGACGGTCTTGACAGTCTTGTCGGTGGTGTCAATGTGAGCAACCGATACAACGACATGCCTGGTGAGCCCGCGTGGATGGATTTTGCTGTTCATACCGTAGGCGAAGTGTCCATCGAACTATTCAACCGTTGCGTTGAAATGTGGTCGAGGACCATTTGGAACAAGATTGGTTTTCGCACAGGATTTGACTGGCGATCGGCTCTCAGCCCGGGTGACGAAGCCAACGCGCGCATTCGCATCAATGATTGGGTGAGAAACAAGAATCAGATATCCAGAAGCTACATGGAGATGTTTCACCGTGCTACGGAGGAGATCACCATCATGTCAAGCTATTTCATGCCTGGCAGGGTGCTGAGAAAGAACATGTCGCAGGCAGCCAGGCGCGGTATTAAAATCCGTGTCATCCTCACCGCGGCATCGGATGTTGGGTTGTCCAAGGCGGCTGAACGTTATCTGTATCCCTGGCTTTTCGAGAGAAACATCGAAGTGTATGAGTATCAGAAAACTGTCCTTCACGGCAAGGTAGCCGTCTATGACAAACAGTGGGCTACCGTGGGATCTTACAATGTAAATAACATCAGCGCATACGCGAGCATCGAGCTCAATGTCGATGTGCACAACCCGGTGTTTGCCGCATCCGTTGATGAAGCCCTGGGCAAAATCATGTCGAATCGTTGCAACAGGGTTACGCCAAAAAAGTTTGACAAGACATCCTCGTTCTTCTCCCGGTTGAGCAACCGGTTGGCGTACGAGACCATTCGCCTGCTGGTGTATCTCTTTACCTTCTACTTCAGGCAGGAGGCCAAGGGTCGGTAAGCTTAGTCACCTTTGATCCTTTCGATCAGCGACCTGACACCCGCATCATCCCACTTCTTAAACCTCCCGCGTTGAATGATCATGTCGTTGGCATGAGGATGATTCAGAAAGTAGTGGAAAACAAACTTCGCCCGG
>JAEUUD010000071.1:0-8930 GCA_016787625.1 Cyclobacteriaceae bacterium | reverse complement strand
ATTTTCTTCCCTGCAACGACCTCGCCGATGCAACCGCCGAGAACAATATGTGTGATGGAATCCACGGTCGTCTTGAGCAGCCGGGACTTATGACTATGACCTGTTGTAGACCAGCAGAGGGATGTGACTCTGGAAAGCCATGGTCCGTGTTACGCTCTTGCCAAGCAGTTTGTCATAGAAGTCCAACTCGTGTGTAAACATGACCAGCAAGTCAGCCTTCTGGTCCTTGACAAACTTGTTGATCCCTTCCACGGTAGACTTGCTTTGTATCTGGTGAAATGAAATGGCGGGGTACCGTGTTTTACTGATTGCGTCCGGCACCAGTTTCTTGTCAATCTTCGATGAACCGGATGTTATCGTATTCAGGATGAGAACCTCTGCCTGAAATTGTTTGGCTATCCGGGCAAGGAGCCGAATCTCTGACGTCAGGTTCGTGAGATCGGAGGCATAAACAAATTTTTTTGGAGCATTGAATGCCACCTTCGATGGAATGGCCATGACGGGTACGCTGCTCTTCGCGATCACGGTAGCCGTATTACTTCCGCTGAGGATTCTTCTCAGGCCTGTAGCGCCCTTGGTGCCCATGACGACCACACTTACTTTCTTTGTGACGGCATAGTTCTCAATGACATCCTCCATGGGAACACCGGCAGCTATATCGGTCGATATCTCCACGCCATGCTTACCGGCACTGAGTTCGGCCTGTAGCTTGCTCAGACCCTTGGTAGCCGATTCCCTCATTTGCTTTTCAAGGACTTTCCAATTGCGGAGTACCGCCGTTTCCATCTCTATCTCGACGATGGAGAGCAAAGTGACCTTGGCCTTCATATGGACGGCCAATCTCACGGCATATTGGGCAGCCATCTTCGATGCTGCGGAGAAATCTGTCGGAACGAGGATTGTTTTCAAGCAAATCTGGACTTAGCCCAAATATGCGCAATCGTTGTCACAAATGCATATGACGAATGTCAGGCGGTATGAAGAACCACCTTACTCGTATCTCAGCGCCTTAACCGGATTGGCCCGTGCCGACCGAAGGGTGTGGTATCCAATGGTAATCATGGCAACGGCCAGGGCCGCCATCCCTCCCGCCAGGAAGATCAGCGGGTTAATATTGACCCTGTAGGCAAATGTCTCCAGCCATCCGGACAGAAAATAGTAGGCTACCGGAGAGATGATTACAAACGCTACGGCCACCAGCTTGGCAAACTGACTCGAGATGAGCACGGTAATCTCCGTTTCGGTAGCACCCAGCGCCTTCCGGATACCAATCTCCTTGATCTTTCTTTCTGTGGTAATCATCACAAGACCGAAAAGTCCCATGCAGGAGATCATCACGGCAAGCACCGCCATGATGGTGATCACCGAACTCATTTGTTGTTCGGTACGATACAACTCCGCCATATGCTGATCAAGAAACGTGTAGGTAAATGGATATTCCGTGACATGGCTATTCCAGACGGCCTTGATTTCCTCGATGGTCTCGGTCACCCTGGCTCCGTCAATCTTGATGGTCATTTCATCAAAGCCCCAGTCGGGATGACAAACAATGGAAAGTGTATTGACCGCATGATGCAGCGAATTGAAGTTAAAATCTTTGACCACACCGATGATGGTTCCCAATGAGTCATTGTGGTGCCACCCATGCCCTGCCTGCGTTCCAACGGGGTTCTTGAGCCCAAGATGTTTGACCAGAGCTTCATTGATAATAAAAGCCTTGCCTTGATCAGTAGGAACCTCCCTGGAAAAGTCCCTGCCGTCTTTGAGCTGGATACCATACACCTTGAGATAGTCATAGTCGACGTTGACATTGGATGGTGCAAGCTGCATCACGCCCGTGTCTGATTTCACTTTGTATCCCCACTGATGGAAATTATTACCAAGGCGCTGGCCTGAAGCCGTGACACCGAGAATGTGGCTGTTACGCTGCAAGTCGGTCTTCATCACTTCATACTTCTTGGCGGATTCACGTTCCATCTGAACCAGCAGCATTTGATCCGTTGTAAAACCCACATCCGTGTTCTTCATGAAATACAACTGCTGTATCACGATGCCTGTGCTGACAATCATTCCGATCGCAAGGCCAAACTGGACGATGACCAGTGAGCTTCTGAATATGGATCGTCCTGCTGTCTTTGCCCCGCCCTTCAACACTTGCACAGCGTTGAACGACGTCATATACAGCGACGGATAGATTCCCGTAAGGAAGCCCAGCACCAGGGTAATCAGGAGGACTGCTCCGATACTGGTGAAGTCGGTGAAGAGGTTTGACAAAAGCAATTGCCTACCGATGAGCTGGTTAAGCAAGGGGATGAATATGAAGTCAAGCAATAAGGCAATGACAAGGGCCACCATCGCCAGGACAAGGGACTCGAGGATGAATTGTGAAAACAGCTGCTTCTTCCGTGCCCCCACGGAAGTCCTTACCCCAATCTCTTTCCAGCGATGCGATGCACGTGCCGTGGCGAGGTTCATGAAATTGACTCCCGCGATGAGCAGAATGAAGGCGCCAGTAATGAGGAAGATGTTCAGGTATGCGCCATTGAACTTCCGGTAGTTCTGATAGTCATGATCCATATCGCTGGATTCAAGATGAACATCCTTGAAACGCTGAAGGTAGATCGATGTCGATTCGTTGATGTCCGGCTCGCCGGTCCATTTGATAAACCAGTCATGAAACTTCGCTTCCAGCTTGCTTGCATCCGCGTTGGGTTGTAGCTGGATGTAGGTCACCAGATAGTTACCATTCCAGTCTGTATTCACTGTTGAGTCCAGCCGGACATGAGTTTCAAAGGATTCCAACAGGTCAAACTGAAGGTGAGAGTTTTCCGGTACATCTTTAACAATGCCTGTTACTTTGTATTCACGTCCACGCTTGCTAAGACTTTTTCCAATCGCATCAGCAGGATCATCAAAATACTTCCTGGCCGTTGACTCCGTCAGTACCATTGTATTCGGCTCATCAAGCGCTGTATTCGGATCACCATGCAGCATGGGGAAATCGAACATGCTGAGGAATGTGCTGTCAACTGTTGCCAGTTTATTGATAAGAATCTGCTTGTCATCGAGCTTTACCACCCTCTTGGAAGAACCCCAGTACCGGGTAAACCTCTTGATCTCCGGAAACTCCGCCTCCATGGCCGGGCCAAAGGGACCTCCTGTCAGCGCTACCTTCTGCCGATTGGTGCCGGTAAAATTCTGGACTTCGTTGACGCGATAAATCGACTCACCCTGGCTGTGCCACGCATCAAAACTCTTCTCATCCGACACAAAGAGGTAAATCACCACACACGAGGCCAGGCCGATGGCGAGGCTGAAAATGTTGATCAACGCGTAGACGGGGTTCTGACGAATGTTGCGAAGGGCGATTCTAAGGTAGTTGGTAATCATGGTGCGGATGGGGTTAGGGCCTTAATGCATAACGCGGAATACGGAGGAAGGTAACGTTGTTAGTCGAAAAATAATGGTGTGAACCCGAACGCATGGCCATCGAAGAGTCCCTTGTCGCTCAGCTTGAGCGAAGGAATCACGAGTAATGCCATGAAAGACAGGGTCATGAATGGCGCCCCAAGCGTCGAGCCCAGGTCCTTGGCCATCCGGTCCAGCGCCTTGTAGTGCTGTGAAACTTCATACCCGTCTTTGTCCGACATGATCCCGGCTACCGGAAGCGGCAGGATATCCAGTTGCTCTCCATGAACGGCGGCTATCCCTCCCTTCTTGTCCACAATGGCATTGATGGCCCTTGCGATGGACTCATCATCCACCCCAACAGCAATAATGTTATGAGAATCATGGGCCACCGATGATGCGATCGCACCGCGTTTCATTCCGAAGCCTGAGATGAACGCTATCGCCGGCGGTGATTTTTTATAGCGGTTGACAACGACAAGTTTCAACACGTCACGAGATGGATCGCTCACGGCATTGCCTTGATCAATCTTCGGCGTCGCTATTCGTTCGTGTGTGATCAGCTGACCATCAACGGCTTCAATGAGCCGCATCTTTTTACCTGAAGCCTTGATTTGGAGTTGCTCCGGATGCAATGGCTCGGCATGAAACTTATTGGGTGTATCGATCTTCACACGGTCAATCAATGTTGTTCCGTCAGCGGCGACACGTTGTCCGGCCACATAGGTTTCTTTCACGTCGAAATGCCTGAGGTCTTTCACAACGATAAAGTCAGCAGGGTCACCTTCGCGAAGTCGTCCGACATCCAACTGATAATGGTCGATCGGATTCAGACAAGCGGCTCTGAGTATGCTGAACAGATCAATTCCTCTTGCCACCGCACGGCTGACAAGCTTGTTGATATGACCATCCTCGAGGCTATCGGGGTGCTTGTCGTCGGAGCAAAACATCACATCATTTTCAAACTCGGGCAGCAGTCCAATGAGCGCGTCAAAATTCCTGGCGGCACTACCCTCACGAATGATCACTTTCATGCCATGTTTCAACTTGTGCCTCGCCTCTTCATACGACACGCATTCATGATCCGTGCTGATGCCTGCTTTGATGTACGCCGCAGCCTGCTCGTTGGTAAGTCCGGGGGCATGACCATCGACAGGTTTGCCATGACGCCTGGCTGAATCGATCTTTTTCATGACCATAGGATCGCCGTGAATAACCCCCGGCCAGTTCATCATCTCTGCCAAATATCTGATGTCAGGTCTGCTTAACAAGGTGTCGACAGATTCGGGGTCCAGTACCGCTCCTGCTGTCTCAAAGCTTGTTGCTGGCACACAGCTTGGCGCCCCGAAATAGCATTTGAACGGCACCATCTTTCCATTATTTATCATAAACTCAACACCGGGAATCCCCAGGACGTTGGCGATCTCATGCGGATCGGAAACGGTTGCCACCGTTCCATGAACGACTGCTAATCTGGCAAACTCGCTGGGGACCAGCATGGAACTCTCCACATGCACATGGGCATCGATGAAACCCGGAAGAATGAATTGACTTTCAGCAGATGCTGTGGGGAGCACCTGTCTGATGCGGCCGTTGTCGATATGCACTTCCGCCGGAAAAGTGCGCCTGCCGGGGATGTCGACAAGGTGACCGGATATGCGGAAAGCGTTTGAAGGCATGGGCGGGAAAGATCGCAAATTATGGAATACTTCTTGCCTCCGTTCCCTACATTGCAACCTGCATATGAAACGCTTCGACGCATTTATCCTCCTGATCATCCTCGCGCTGCCGACCACAGGACTCACCGCTCAGCCATCCATTGGTAAACTCAACCTCCTGGACATTTACGTAGTTCCCCATTCCCTCGTGGTTGAAGGCACGCAGGTAGGCGGCTTGTCGGGTATCGATTATGACCCGGCGACCAAAGATTATTACCTGATCTGTGATGACCGCTCCTCGTTGCAAGCAGCAAGGTATTACACGGCCAAAATCAACATCGATGGCTCGTCCATCGATACGATTGTCTTCACCAGGCACGATCTGATTGGAAAGGACGGGAAGACTTATCCTTCCGTAAAAGTTAACGCAACGGCAACGGTAGACCCCGAAGGGCTCCGGTACAATCCTGTAAGGAAGGAAATGGTTTGGGTCAGTGAAGGTGAACGCATCGTCAAAGGCAAGGACACCGTTCTCGTCAACCCGGGAATCTATGTCACACAACAGGGAAGATACCTTCGGGAAATTCAAACGCCGGCAATGATGCACATGACGGCTACTGAGTCAGGGCCAAGGCAAAATGGAACATTCGAAGCATTGACATTCACCGACAACTTTACCTCGCTTCTCGTCGCTCTTGAAGAACCCTTGTTCCAGGATGGTCCACGTGCTGATGTCGCAGAGAGTTTTTCTCCAGTGCGCATCTCAAAGTATGATGTGGCAAGTGGCAGGCAGGTCGCCCAATATGCTTACGATCTGGAACCCGTGGCGTATGCACCTTTGCTCCCATCGGCTTTCCGTGTCAACGGTGTCACTGATATCCTTGATGCTGGCAACAATAAGCTGCTGGTCATCGAGCGGTCGTTTTCAACGGGACGCCTTCCATGTACTGTTAAAGTTTTTCTTGCTGATCTGTCTTCTGCCACCGATGTGCAAGGATTGAATTCCTTGAAGGGTGAAGCATCCACGAAGCTCGTCAGCAAACAATTACTGCTCAACATGGATGAGCTTGGGCGTCACATCGACAATGTAGAGGGCATGACCTGGGGACCAACGCTCCCCAATGGTCACCGAACCCTGATGTTTGTTGCTGACAACAACTTCCAGGATTTTCAGAAGACACAATTCTTGCTCTTCGAAGTGGTTCCTTAGCCCTTGGGCTTTGCCCTTGTGAATATCACCGTCGGGTCGTCGCCGATGCGTGTTTGAATGCGATCAAGGATACCTGCTTCATTGGTGAGGAAGCCTAGCTTGAACAGGTAGATCGAATAGGCAATCGTGTAGTCAGGATAAATCGGTGACCAGAACTGGTCGTAATGAAAGTGTTCGAGGGGCTCCGTCCAAATCCTGAACTTCATTTGAAGCTTATCACCGGGCATGGTGATTTCAATTTTACCATACACCGGGTTTTCGTAGATGCCGACATAATCCTGGAGCGCGTGTGATGGTTTGGTGTTTTTCACCTGAAGCGCCTTCAATGAGTCAATACCACGCCAGGTGCGTGTGGCGTTCTTTCTGCCTTCCTTCCTGATCTTTGCTGTCCATGGCGATTCATCCAATTGTAAGAGCCTGTCATAGATACCGTTGACTGCCGCTGCAGCCATGGGACTACCCTGTGCCGTATTCGTCAGCACGATGACGCCGATGCTGTCTTTGGGAAGCATGGCGATCGTCGACCGGTACCCGCTGATCACACCTCCGTGTGATACCGAGATGTGGCCCTTGTAATCTGTGCTAATCCGCCCCATTCCGTAAAGGCCATAAAATATCTCGTCGTAGGTGATCTCTTTGGAAGTGATGTTGTTCGGCTTGATCGTTTCGGCGATGGCTTTGGCAGGGATCACCTTCTTACCCTTGAATTTTCCACCATTAATCTGTGAGATCATCCAGTTGCTCAGGTCTTCGACGTTGGAGACAATGTTGGCGGCGGGTGCCCAACAATCGCAATGCACATCGGCAGGATAAGGCTTCATGACGCTGTCGAGCCGGGTGTTGTAATAGTCTTTGGCGAACTCACCGGCTTTTTCCGCGTCCTCAAATGTGAAGTAGCTCCTCGTCATCCCAAGTGGCTCGAATATTTTTTTGCTGATGACCTTATCCCACGAACTTCCATCAACCTTTCCGAGAACGGCGCCCGCAGCTGCATACATGTTGTTGTTGTACAGATAGCCCTCGCGAAAACCCAGCGTTGGTTTCATATACTGCAGCCGGTCCAGTATTTCCTGCATGGTATACCCGGAGCCTGCCCAGACGCCATCCCATCGCGGAACGCCGCTTCGATGGCTCAACATGTCACGCAAGGTCAGCTTTTCATCAAGTTCCCCGGTAGCGAAGCGAAGCTCAGGCATGTAGGTGCGCACCGGTTTGTCAAGATCCAGTTTCTTCTCTTCATGCAGCATGGCAGCTGCCATCGATGTGAAGAGCTTGGTGTTGCTGGCAATTCCAAAAAGTGTTTTGGTCGTTACAGGAAGTTTATTCTCAACATCACGATAGCCATAACCTTTCGAAAAGATGACCTGATCCTTGTAGACGATAGCGACGGCGCTTCCGGCCACTTTCCAGTCTTTCATCAACTGTTGGACGTAGGCATCCACTTTCGGCAACTGTTTCTTGAAAGTCGGAGCCTGGGCCTTCGCCGTTAGCGTAACTGAAATCAGAATGAAGAGGAAGTATATTTTTCTCATAAGCACATCATGTCAAATTCTATTGCCGTACTAGCTTCCAGCTTCCAGCTTCCAGCTTCTAGATTCTACCTTCTAGCTTCTCCCCTCCATCACCAAAGCCCAACCCTTCTTCACAGTGTCCATGGTAGCGTGAGTCTGTCCCGCAACAAAACGAATGACGAACTTACCATTCAGGCGGGTTTGTGTCAACAGAATTTTGCCGCTGGCGTTGAGCTTTTGAACGATGCTTGCATTGAGAATGTCCAGCTTGGCTTCGTCATTCATCCCTTCCGGATGAAACCTGAAGCAGACAAGGTTAAGCGGTACCGGGGCCATCAGTTCAATACCCGGTGTATTTTCTACCTGCTCTTTGATCCATTGACCATACTTGATGTGATTGCGCAAATGCAGCTGCATGCCTTCAAGTCCGTAAGAGCGAATCACAAACCACAACTTCAACGCCCTGAACCGACGACCCAGCGGAACGCCCCAGTCGCGGTAATTGTTAACGAGTCTGTCCTCAGGCGTCTTCAGGTATTCGGGCATGATGCTGAAAGTATTGACCAGCGCCTCTTTGTCTTTCACAAAATATGCGGAGCAGTCAAAATGTGTGAAGAGCCATTTGTGAGGGTTGAAGACGAGGCTGTCACACAGCTCTGCCCCTTTGCTCATCCATCGAAACTCAGGCAATATCAAAGCGTTGCCGGCATATGAGGCATCAATGTGGTGCCAGCATCCATGCCGCTGGCAAATGGGACTGATAGCGTCAATGGGATCAATGGCCGTAGAACTTGTGCTTCCCATGGTGGAAATCACGCAGAGAGGTGTGAATCCTGCTGCTTTGTCTTTGGCAATCGCCGCTTCCAGCGCCGAGGGTATCATCGCGAAGTTGGCATCTGTCTCTACCTTCACGAGGTTGTCTATGCCGATGCCGGCGATACGCACACCTTTGTCAATGGAAGAATGCGCCTGGGTGGAGGTATATACGCGAAACTTCTCCTGACCTGTAAATCCTGATTGGTTGATCGCAAGGTTCGACTTCTTTTCACGTGCTGTCAAAATCGCAACCAATGTTGAAGACGAACTGCTGTCCTGTATCACGCCGGCAAATCCCTTCGGCAGACCGATGGCATCCCGAAGCCA
>JAEUUD010000070.1 GCA_016787625.1 Cyclobacteriaceae bacterium | reverse complement strand
AAACCCTGCCTTGGGTAGCCACGATCGATAAGTTCCAGCATTGGATTTACGAGCACCCCACGCATACACCTGAAGCCCGCAAGCGACAATGGAATGTTGTCTACCAGGAATTTGCCGATACCGTTACTGATTGGTCAGGCCTTGAAGAGGCAAAGGACTATCTCTGGCAAAAGCAGCTGCACTTGTATGAAGTACCCTTCTACTATATCGAGTATGGTATGGCGCAACTCGGCGCGATAGCCGTGTGGAGGAATTACAGAAAGAATAAAGCGGAGGGCCTCGCAGGCTACCAGCGCGCCCTCAAATTGGGGAACCTGAAAACCATTCCTGAAATCTACCGCGCTGCGGGAATCAAATTTGACTTCAGCAAACCCTACATCCGGGAGTTGATGAACTTTGTCAGGGAAGAGATGGCTAAATAAGGCTTAGGAAGTGTGGTCATAGACTGCCACCCATTCACCATCGATTTTTCTGAAGATGAGTGTGAATGCTCCTTCCAGGTTGCCGCTGATGCGTGTGACAAAGTACTTACCGGAAACGACAAAGTGATCCTCGTTCAGTGGCGTGACTTTGATGATTTCAAACCGCAGTGTACCCATCGCGGCACGGTCCGGATATCCACGCTTGTATCCTTCAAAAGTCTCCTGCCATCCTTTATTGATACCGCGATTGCTCATGAACTGCAGGGAGTCTGACTTCCAGTATCCCTTCATGAATGCCTCGATGTCTCCGTTGTTCCAGGCGATTTGTTCGGCCTCCAGCACGGCACGAATCGCGGCTTCTTCTTTTTTTACATCGAATGCCGGCTTCTGCTGCTGGCAGGAAGTAAGGATAAGACTTACAAGAAAGACGAAGAAAAGTCTCATAGGGAATGGTTGGGTGAGTGAAGATAAGAAAAAGGTGCTGGGTGCAGCATGGGACTTACCCACACCATCACCCAGCACCCATGTTTATTGATGCCCGGCGCTTCCTAGCCTCCAATCACCCTTATATCTTTTTTCCGGCCATTGACATTGATGAGTGTCACTACATTGTCGCAGGTGCCGTCACCATAATCGATAGTGATCTGACGATTGCCGTGCTTGATGAGTTTTACACCTTGAACAGGAATGAAGACTCCTTCTGCGGCACATTCACGTGTGTATATGAGCGGCTCGAGGATCTCAATCTGGTAGCCACGACCGTTTCGATGGTTGCCTTCTGCAGTGCCGTAAATGATCAGGCGCATGAGAATATTGTTGTTGTCACGTTCGTGCTCACGAATGTGGTGGACACGGCGGCGTGCGATACGGCCATCGGGCCAGGTTGCCACACCATCTTCCATATCGACCTGGAACCTGCGACGCAGGGTGTCTGTCGTTACATTGACGACATTTCGCGTTCCGGCGAGGAGGACGTTATCAACAAAGTAATTGTCGAATGTCATCACCCATGAAGAACCAGCCTCAGCCCAATAACCTGTATAGGTGACTACGATGGCACCGCGTCTTGTCCGGCCTCTCTTGTCCTTGCAGCCGTCACCAAAGTCGATCCGGATCACGCCAGAGGCCTTGTCGCCGGTCCGGGTGATGGTAGCACATGTGAGCCTCTCATCCGTTTCGGCAATCTTGCCGCCTTCTGAAGTCTCGGAGACAAGGGCGGTCATGCTCAGGTCTTCCGCATCATCTTGTGAGGCATCATCAACGACATCGCTGGTTGCGTCGTCGGAATCTTCTGCAGAAAAGTCTGCATCCTCGTTGGCTGTACATGCTGCAAGCATCAGCATGACCATGAAGAACAGGGAAACCGGTCCCAGTAACCTTGCATGGTTTTGTTTGTCGTTGCCTTCCATTGTTTTCATAGTTGGTTTGTTTGCCGGTTAGATGGAAGGGCGGACAGCAGGTTTAAGCGTTAGACGAAACTTTCTGCTTTTTCTTTGCGGATCACGCGATGGATAATTGACTAAGACTTGGCATCATGGGAAAGGTTTAATGCATCTCAAAATTTATTTGTCAATCCTTCCTATTTTGCAGCCTTACCACGATCAGCTGACCATGAGATTTAACTTCCAAAAAGACATTCTTCCGCATATCCTGGCCATCGTGCTCTTTTTTGTTGTGACGGTGACATTTTTTGGACCTGTATTTTTTGAAAACAAGGTTCTGACCCAGTATGATATACGCCAGCACCTCGGATCAAGCAAGGAACTGCGGGACTACCGCGATGCGACAGGTGAGGAGGGCCTCTGGGCAGGAACGATGTTCAGTGGCATGCCCGCCTATCTCGTCAACGTACATTGGAGTGACGGTGTCGTGATCACGATGAAGAAGGTCATGTCCTTATTTCTGCCGCATCCGGTTTCCAATTTCTTCATTGCTTTTGTTTGTTACTACATTCTTCTGCTCACTTTCCGTGTCAGGCCTTACCTGGCCATGGCGGGAGCAATAGCCTTTGGACTTTCCTCCTTCATGGTTGTTGGATTGATCGCAGGTCACAACGCACGCATTGGTGCCATCGCCTTTATGCCTTTGGTGGTTGCGGGAATTCATTTAACCTTTTCAGGAAGAAGGATACTGGGTTTTGGAGTAACCGCACTAGGGCTTGCTTTTCACCTTAGAGAGAACCACCTGCAAATCACCTACTACCTGATGATCATTGTCGCTGGTTATGGTATCATGCAGATGGTCGTTGCTTTTAGGGCGAAACAACTGGCAGATTTTTTTAAAACCTTGGGTCTGCTTATTCCGGCAGCGATTATTGCGGCTGGTACTTTCTTCGGACAGTTCTGGGCCATCAATGAATACAGGCGTTACTCCATCCGCGGTCCCTCTGAATTGGCCGTTCCATCCGAGGGTATAAGCGAGGCGAAGGGACTAAGTAAGTCGTATGTATTTGAATTCAGTAACGCCATCGAGGAACCTTTGACATTGATGATCCCGAATGTCCTTGGCGGTGCGAGCTCAAATTACCTCTTCTATGATGAACAGAGTGAAACATACAAGGCGTTGGCGAACGCGGGGAGCAATGATGTTGTTAATCAGCTAGGTCAGTATACTTCAGCCTACTGGGGGCCTCAGCGACTGGCAGCTCCCTATTATGCCGGAGCCGTTGTCTGCTTTTTGTTTACGCTGGGCATTCTTTTCGCTGATAAGAAGTATGTCTGGTGGCTGGCCTCCCTTGCCTTGCTGAGTGTTGTGCTCAGTTGGGGTGATCATTTTCCGGCATTTAACTACTTCCTGTTCGACAATTTCCCCGGCTATAACATGTTCCGGTCAGTGACCTTCGCGTTGGTGATCATCCTTTTTGCCATGCCATTGTTGGGAGCGCTCGGCGTTGAAAAGTTACTGACCGAAGGTTGGACAAAACCTGTAGAAAAGAAATTCTTATGGACACTGGTCATCCCTGGATTTTGCCTGCTGATGGCTTTGACGGGTGGATTTGGAAGTTTTATGAGAGCAGGCGATGCTGAGCTGCCGACCTGGTTTCGTACTGCTTTACGAAACGACAGGATGGACTTGCTCCGAAGTGACGCATGGCGATCATTTTGGTTTGCTGTTGTCACCGGAGGTGTTCTGTTTGCAGTAGCCCGCAAATGGCTGAAGGAGTATTTCCTGGCCATCGGTCTCACCGTGTTGGTATTGATGGATCTCACATTTGTTGACAAGCGTTACCTAACCAAGGATAACTTCCAGCGCAAACGCAGCACGACATTTGAACTGACAGGGGCCAGCCAGGCGATTCTTAACGACAAGGATTATTACCGGGTGTACAATCTCCAGGGTGGCATGAACGATGCGGAAACATCCTACTATCACAACTCCATTGGCGGCTATCACGGCGCCAAACTGCGTCGCTATCAGGATCTCGTTGACTCATGCATTTACAAGCAGACCCAACAGATGATTGCCGGCTTGCGCGCTGGCACGCTGGACTTCTCAACACTCGGCGTGTTGAATATGCTCAACATCAGGTATATCATGTATGGGGCAGAGTCTGGCAATGTCATACCCAATCAACAAGCCAACGGCCCTGCATGGTTTGTGGGTTCTGTTGAAGAAGTGAATTCTCCATCGGAAGAATTAGCGAGGGTTTGTGAGATCAACAGCCGCACAACAGCGGTCATCGACAAGTCGAAGTTTGCAGCATGGGGCTCGGCTAACACCGATAGTTTGGCAACGGTGCAGCTGACCTCCCACCAACCGGGGACGATGAAATATGAAACCAACTCATCTTCAGGAGGACTGGTGGTCTTCTCGGAAATCTATTACCCGAAGGGGTGGGTGGCATTCATCGACGGCAAGGAGTCGCCGCTACTACGCGTCAACTATGTACTACGAGGAATGACTGTACCGTCAGGCAAGCATTCTGTGGAGATGCGCTTTGAGCCAAAACCTTATAAGATCGGCAACAAGGTTACCATGGCATCATCCTGGATCCTGCTGTTGATGGTCGCAGGATGCATTGGCTGGAGCCTGAAGGGCAGCGGTGCTAAAGCATAGCGCTACTCGTCCCTCAGCACATCGACTGGATTCATGTTGGCTGCCTTCACTGTATGGTAGGCGGTGATGGTAACGGCGATGAGCAGCGTACCCAGGCCCACGTAAGCAAACATCCAGGGTGAGGGCGTAATCCGATAAGCGAAGGCCTCAAGCCATTTCGACATCATCCACCACGAAAGCGGGGCGCCGATAACGAAGGCGATCATGATCAGTACCGCGTAGCCGCCGGTGATCAGTCTGAGGATGTTCCAGGTGGAAGCTCCGGATATTTTTCGAATGCCAATTTCCTTCGTACGCAATTCAAGAGCGTATATAATAATACCAAGCAGGCCAAGGCACGCAATCATGATCGAAAGGCCGGCCAACACGGTGAGCCCTTTGCCAAATTTCTCCTCACTTCGGAACGCGTCGGCAAACGACTCGTCAACAAAGGAATATTGAAAGGGAGTATCGCCGGCCTGTTCCTTCCAGATGGCTTCGAGACTCGCCAGCATCGGTCCCCACTGCTCCGAACGCATTCCATCTACACGAATGCCCACGAATTTCTTCTGGCCTTCGCCGACAACTTCTGAACTCTTGTGGTGAAAGACAGCCATCGGTTGTATCTCTGCCTGAAGTGCCCAATAATTGAAGTCCTCCATGATGCCGATGACTTCGAAGCGTCTTTCACTTCCGGGGTACTCAAATTTTTTGCCAAGCACCGATTCGTCCATTGCCCAGCCGATGGCCTTTACCGCCGTTTCATTCAGCAAGACGCGGGTGGAATCAGCCGGTGAGTCAAGAGAAAAATTCCGTCCGAATTTGAGTTTGACGCCCAGTGTAGGAACAAAATTTTCGTCGGCCGTTGTAAAGTTGAGCTGAAACTTCTTGTCGCCTTCCGTGGAAGAGAAGGAATCCCCTCCCCAGATATAGGGTGGGATGGAGGTGCAGAGGGTGGCGTTGGAAATTCCGGCAACATTTTTTACGGCATTGACCATCGTCTCTCCGTTTTTCACAGCTTCAACATGGCTTAGTACCATGAGGTTTTCCTTGTCGAAGCCAAGGTCCTTTTCGGATACATATTTAAGCTGTTCAAATATGACGGCCGTGCAAATGACCAGGACGAAAGAAGCGGCAAATTGAAAGACCACCAGCCCATGTCGCATCGCTTTTCCCTGGGTACCGGACTTAACGCGTCCCTTCATGGCTTCCACGGGGTGAAAGGTGGTGAGGAAGAGCGCCGGGTAACTGCATGACAACAACGCCATGACAAGTACAAGCGCACCAAGCGCGATGGCCAGTCCTGGGTCGTCAACAAGATTGATGGACAATGTTTTTCCTGAAAGCGAATTAAATGCAGGTAGAAGCATCTGCGACAGGGCCAAGGCGGCGATAAGCGCGATGAAACAGAATGACACCGCTTCGAGGAAATAGTTGACGCTTAACTCGCGCTTACCGATGCCGAGAATTTTTCTGATGCTGGCTTCCTTGATTCTCCGCATGAATTGTGCTGTGGAGAGGTTCATGAAGTTGACGCATGAGAGCAGGATGATAAAGATCCCTGCGCCGATCAGTGAGTAGACAATGGTCTTATTGCCCGGAGTGCTCACCCTGTTGTATGTAGGGAATTCAGGCAGGTGAAGCGATGTCATGGGCTGAAGGAATAACTCCCATTTTTTACCAGACTTGATGTATTCATTATAGGTGACGCCCATAGCAGCCTTCAGCGTTTTCTCAGCGTGCTTGGGTGGAATCTTTGCCAGGCGTTCCCTGATGTTGACCATATTGGTGTTTTCAGGAAAGCGGACATATGTCTCCAGTTGTGTCCATACCCAGCTCCAGTAAAGCCTCCGAATCACAGGAAAGGATTCCATCGACATGAGCATGTCGAACTGGAAGTAAGTGTTGTCCGGAACATCTTCCATAACGCCGGTCACTTCATACGTCTTCTTGTCAGCACCGCTTCCTAGTACGATTTGTTTGCCTAATGGATCAGCATCTTGAAAATATCTTGATGCCGTCGAAGCGGTCATGATGATCGTGTTCGCATGACGCAAGGCGGACTTCGGATTGCCCCGAATCAATTTGAAGTTGAACATCTCGAAGAAATTCGAATCGGCGACGACAACTTTTTTCTCCTCAAAGGAGACCACCTCATTGGCGCTGTTGACAAAGGTTCCGATGTAATCGCCCTGTGTCGTTAGTCGCGTCATGAGCTCGATCTCCGGCAGTTCCTCCCTCAGCGCTGTGCCTACACCCGGACCTGTGGAGCCGAACTGGTGGTTGTCTGATTGACCCCAGATGAAGGTTTGGTTGACACGAAATACGCGCTCAGCACCGGGATGAAATGTGTCGAAACTGAACTCGTGGCGTACAAACAGGTAGATCACCAGCGTACTGGCAATGCTAACAGTGAGGCCCAACAGGTTGATGATAGAAAAGAGCTTTTGACGCCGGAAATTCCGGAAGAAAAGCAGGGTGAAGTTTTTAAGCATATGGTTGATTTTGCAAACCCTGTACCACAAGATGTCACCACGTATTTAGGAGGATTATGAGGGTGCTCTGTTCGTTAACGAATTAAGGTGTTCGGTTTTGGTCAGTCAGGGATTCTCCCTAAACTTGTCGGATGCAGGAATTGGCAGAAAGGCTCACGCGGGAGTTTCGTTCCCGTTTTCACGATGACCCACTGCTGTTCTCCGCACCCGGTCGGATCAACCTGATCGGTGAACATGTTGACTACAATGATGGGTTCGTGTTGCCGGGTGCGATTGACAAACAGATGATGTTTGCTCTTGCTCCGGGCAGGAGTGATGTGTCGCAGGTTTACTCCCTTGATATGGCAGAAGGTTTGGAATTCTCAGCAAACACACTGAGCCCGGGCCATCATTGGATCAACTATTTCATGGGTGTCGTCGCCGGGTTCCAGGAAAGAGGAGTGGCAGTACCAGCCGTAAACATTGTCTTCGGGAGTAGCATCCCTACTGGCGCCGGACTATCATCTTCTGCGGCGCTCTGCTGCGGTTTTGCCCTTGCGCTCAATCAACTGACGAACGCAGGCCTCGCAAAGATTGATCTGGCATACATCGCCCAGTATTCGGAACACCGCTTTGCAGGCGTTATGTGTGGATTGATGGATCAGTATGCTGTGCTCTTTGGTGAAACCGGCTCACTGCTTCTCCTGGATTGCCGCAGCATGACGCATACAGAAGTTGCATTACCTCCTGCTGCAGGAACGCTCATGCTGGTCGACTCGAAAGTGAAGCACAGCCTTGCCTCCAGCGCCTATAACAACCGTAGGGATGCTTGCATGGAAGGAGTTGATGTGCTGAGGAGAACGCTACCCTCCATACAATCATTAAGGGATGTTACTCCCGTTCAGCTTGAAGAAAACAAGTCCAAACTGTCTGATGAGGTGTACAAGCGTTGCCGATTTGTGGTTGCCGAGATTGGAAGGACCAAGGCAGCCTGTAAGGCCATTCAGTCTCAGAACTGGGAGATGTTGGGGAAACTGATATACGCCAGCCATGAGGGTTTGAGCAAAGAATTCCAGGTAAGCTGCGATGAGTTGGATCTGCTGGTGAGGGTAGCGGGGCAGCACCCCGAGTGTGTGATTGGTTCCAGAATGATGGGCGGGGGGTTCGGAGGATGTACCATCAACCTGGTACGTACCGGTCAAGAGAAGTCTTTTCAGGAATTCATATCAAAGGAGTATTTTACTTCTTTTAATACAATGCCGGCATTCTATTCCGTAAAACTTTCTCAAGGCGCGCACAAGATCTAGCACCACATGCAAACCATCGACTACCTCGTTTTTCTTACCTACTTCATCATTGTAGCCGGATATGGTTACTGGATTTACCGTCGCAAACAGAAACTGGAAGCCAGCTCCAAGGATTTCTTCCTGGCTGAAGGCTCCCTGACCTGGTGGGCGATCGGCGCATCATTGATTGCTTCCAATATTTCTGCTGAACAATTCATCGGGATGAGTGGTGAAGGCTTTTTCGTCGGCATTGCCATCTCGGTGTATGAGTGGATCGCGGCTGTATCACTGGTGATTATCGCCGTGTACTTCATGCCGGTGTACCTCAAGAATCACATCTACACCATGCCGCAGTTTCTCACGCGCCGCTACAATGAAACGGCCGCATTGATTATGGCTGTGTTCTGGTTATTTCTCTATGTTTTCGTCAACCTCACTTCGATTCTATACCTAGGATCGGTTGCCATCAATGGCCTCCTGGGTGGTGATTCGCTTCATCCCATCCTTCTTTGTCTCGCCGTCTTTGCACTGATCATCACCCTGGGTGGAATGAAAGTGATTGGATACACGGACGTGATCCAGGTGGCTGTCCTGATCATCGGCGGTTTGGCTACCACCTATTTCGCGCTCACCATTGTAGCGGATACTTTTGGTGTGCAAGGTGCATGGTCAGGTTTTTCGAAGTTGATGGAGAAAGCGCCCGACCATTTCCACATGATCTTCGATAAGCCGGGTGCGGAGTCTTCACAGGAAGACATCAGCAAGTACCTCATTGTACCTGGCATTCTTATGTACGCCGCGGGACAGTGGATAGTCAATCTCAATTACTGGGGTTGCAACCAATACATCACACAGCGTGCGCTGGGCGCTGACCTAAACACAGCAAGGACTGGAATTCTCTTTGCAGCATTCCTCAAACTGCTGATGCCGGCCATCGTCATGCTTCCTGGAATCGCGGCGTACGTGCTCGCCAAAAACGGAGACCTTCCTGAGCTCACCACAAAGGATGGAGCATACTCTGCCATTCTCGGCTTCCTGCCTTCCGGACTGAAAGGCCTGTCGGTTGCAGCACTCACGGCAGCCATTGTGGCATCGCTGGCTGGAAAAGCCAACAGCATCTCTACGATTTTTACCCTTGATATTTACAAGAAGTACTTCAATGCTGGCGCCTCTGAAGCGAAGCTTGTGTGGATCGGGCGCATCACGGTTGTAGCAGCCATGATCGTCGCGGTGTTCTTCACATGGTCTGATTTGCTGGGCATCGGTGGTGAAGGTGGGTTTACCTTTATCCAGAAGTACACGGGATTCATCAGCCCGGGTGTGTTCGCCATGTTTATCCTTGGCATGTTCTGGAAGCGGACAACGGGTGCGGCAGCCATCGCGGGAATATTTACAGGATTTGTTCTATCGGTGGTGTTTAACAACTATGCCCCTGGATGGTTTGGCAACGAAACATGGTTTTATACGGCCTATCCTAATGGGCAAGGTGGCTATGAAATTCCTTTTCTGATTTGCATGGGACTCTCTTTCTTTTTCACCGTCGTCGTGATGGTGACGATGAGCCTCGCCGGCCCCAGGGTGAATCCAAAGGCCTTTGAATTGGACAAGGAAATGTTTAAAATCAATGCCTCATCAAGGATACTCATCATCGGCATCCTGATGATACTGATGGCCCTCTATGTGAAGTTCTGGTAGTGATGAACCGTATCGACAGACTAACCGCTATTCTCATTCAACTTCAATCTCAGAAGATTGTGAAGGCAGAAGAAATTGCTGGACGGTTTGAGATCAGCGTGCGCACGGTGTACCGGGATGTGAAAGCGCTGATGGAAGCGGGTGTCCCCATCGGCTCCGAGGCCGGCACTGGATACTTCATTGTCGACGGCTATCACCTGCCTCCGGTGATGTTCTCGCAGGACGAAGCCAGTTCGATGTTGCTTGCCGGTAAACTCGTAGAGAAAATGGCCGACAAGTCTGTCCGTCAGGCGTACGACTCTGCCATGCATAAGATCAAATCGGTATTGAATGCCGACGAGAAGGATCACCTTCAAATGCTTGAATCCCATATTGAAGTATTTCCCCGTTCGCGATATGAGGTGAAGAAGTCGAATGAGTTCCCTGATCACTTCATGACAGCCATTCAAAGGGCCCTGGCAAAAAAACAGGTGCTGCGGATTGACTACAGTGATACGGAAGGAGCGCTGACCCAGCGGGAGGTCGAGCCTGTCGGTATTTTTTATTACAGCATGGCGTGGCACCTGATCGGTTGGTGCAGGCTTCGCACGGAGTACCGCGACTTCAGGGCTGACCGGATCAAGACACTCGTCAACACAGAACAATCCTTTGCCGGTCATAGTGAAATCAGCCTCAAGGAGTACTATCAATCTGTCTTCAGACAGAACCATGACCTCATCCAGGTGATTGTGACGTTTGATAAAGCCGCACTAAGGGGAAGGCCGTTGTATGGCAGCATCAACCAAACCGACCTGGGAGACAGGGTGCAGGCGGAATTCATGATGGATAATCTCCAAACCATGGCACGGTGGCTGCTGATGTACGGCAACCAGGTAGAGATCGAAAAACCAGAAGAATTGAAATCAGTGATCGCGGACTTAGTAGAAGATTTACGTGAGCACTACGCCATACAGAAAGTTGAACCTTGAACTTTGAACTTTGAACTTTGAACCTTGACCCTTGAACCCTTGACCCTTGACCCTTGAACCTTGACCCCTAACCTCCCCATGAGAAAAACAACAGGAACAGAACGCGACCGGAGAAGCTTCCTCAGGAAACTGATGGCAGGTACGGCCGCTACATTGTCGTTGCCGGCATTTGATTCATTGGCGGAGACACCAGCGATGCCACAAGGTCCTGGTGATCCCGCGGATGAGGCTTATTGGGAAATGGTGAAGCGCCAGTTTGCGGTTACCGACAAGTTTCTCATGATGAACGCAGCCAACTTGTGTCCGGCGCCATACATGATCACAGAATCCGTAAAGACCACTCTTGGAGATTTGAGCAAAGACGTTTCTTTCCAGTTTCGTGATAAGTTTGAAGGCATCCGCGCAAAATCACTGGAAAAACTGGCTGCCTATCTTGGAGTAACGACCGATGAAGTAGGTATCACGCGCAATACCTCCGAGAGCAATAACATCATCGTCAACGGCTTCGATTTCAAAGCAGGTGATGAGGTGCTGCTTTGGGATCAGAATCATCCCAGCAACAACATCGCTTGGGAACAGCGCGCAAAACGCTTGGGTTTTACGGTGAAAAAAATCAGCATGCCGACAGCGCCCAGGTCATCAACAGAATTGACCCAGGCATTTGAGAAAGCGATCACTCCCAAGACAAAGCTTATCGGTTTTTCACATATCAGCAATGTGAGTGGCATCGCCTTGCCGGCGAAGGAGCTATGCGCATTAGCAAGAAGCAAACATATTTACACATTGGTTGATGGGGCGCAATCTTTCGGAATGATGGATCTCAACCTGAAGGATATGGGTTGCGATTTCTATAGTGGGAGCACGCACAAGTGGCTCATGGGTCCTCTCGAGAATGGCATTCTATATGTGAAAAAAGAAAGCGCTGAGAAATTGTGGCCGTTGATCATCAGTGCCGGTTGGAGTGAGAAAGGTACGAGCATCGATGACCGGTTTTGTATTCTGGGCCAGCGCAACGAATCAACACCTGCTGCGATTCCTGAAACCGTTGAATTTCATGGAATGATTGGCAAGCAGCCGATCGAAGAGCGCGTACGTGGATTGAACACATATTTGAAGGAGCAACTGCAATCCAGGATTCCGCAGTCAACTTTTGTAACGCCGTTGGCGCGTGAATGCAGTGCAGGTATTACTGTTTTCAATATCCCCAGTAAGCCCTCTCAGGAGATTTTTCAGAAACTCTACCAGTCTTATGGTATCGGTTGCGCTTCGACGATGGGTGTAAGGGTTTCACCCAACATTTATAACACGAAAGCAGATATCGACCGGGTGGTAGACGCTGTTAAACAAATCGTCGCATGATCTTATGCTGAGAGAAGCCGTCAGTAAGCACCTCAGGTCTGAACCAGGATTCCGTCCGCGCGGCTCCGAGCCTGGCCGTCTGGAAAATTTCAGTGATGCGGTTTTCGGTATGGCCATCACCTTGTTGCTTATTTCTACCACACCGCCCCAGAACTTTGAGGAGATCAAGCGGTTTACTTATGAGCTGTTTCCTTTTGCGGCATGTATCACCCTGATTATTCTTATCTGGCATCAGCATTTCATTTTCTTCCAACGGTATGGGCTTCAAAACGTGAAGATGGTGGTACTGAATACCCTCTTTCTGGTCATCATCCTGTTTTATGTGTATCCGCTCAAGTTCCTCACCAAGCTGATCCTCGTCGGGCCGCTGGCTTACTTGACGAATGAACAGGTATTGCTCAAGGAGATTCAGGATATGATTCATTTTCGTGATGTGAGCCAGTTGATGATTATCTACGGCATCGGTGCCGCCGCAGTTTTTCTGGTACTGGCGCTCATGTACCGCTATGCCTACAGCCAGGCCGATGCGC
Source organism: Cyclobacteriaceae bacterium (assembly GCA_016787625.1). Lineage (GTDB taxonomy): Bacteria > Bacteroidota > Bacteroidia > Cytophagales > Cyclobacteriaceae > ELB16-189. The sequence goes on along the minus strand of JAEUUD010000070.1, from coordinate 2,057 downwards.
TTGAACTCACTGAATTGGAACGGTTCGACACAAGGGCTAGTATTATGATGAATACCCTGATGGCTTCAGTACCTATTTTGTCAGGGATTCTTGCCGCCATCCTCTATGAATCACCCTGGGCGGGCCCCATTTCGGGCTTCACCTATTTTCTCTATACCCCACTTATGTTTATTCATTCGTCGCGGGTTGATAAAAAGCGCAAACTCCTGCTTGAAAAGGTTGGTGAAAACCCCGCCTCCTGACATAAGGTTGTCATTCGGAGAAAAATAAATATCATCTTTTTGCCATCGGGTTTTTTCTGCTGACATAAGGCTGTCATCACCCCTGCGTTAATTCACAGGTATATGGCACAAGTATTTATCACATCGGTCACTTCCGAAGCAGAAGTCCGAAAACTGGCACCAGGCCTTAACCTGCTGGCAGGGCAGGGTCACTGGAACTTTGACCTGGATGACTGCGACAGGATACTGCGGGTCGTTTCAACATCCGTGGAACCGGCAAGGGTCATCCAGCTACTGGCCGACAGCGGATTTCAATGCGAAGAACTGGAGGATGTCGTCCCCGGCTCTCAGGTGTTGAAGCATCGATTAACAGCCTAGCGATGAGAAAGATCGTGTTGGGCGTCGCTATCAGCCTCGATGGATTTATCGAAGGCCCCCATGGAGAGTATGATTGGTGCTTCTCCGATCAGGATTATGGCATGAGCGATTTCTTCAAGCGCATTGACGCGCTCATTATAGGACGTAAGTCCTGGGAAATCGCGCAGCAGTATGACGGCCCAAGCCCATGGAAGGGAACCACTACGTACGTTTTCTCAAATACATTGAAGAGCGTGAATGATGAGCATACCGTGATCTTGTCAGGGGATGTCTCCGAAGAGGTTGGTAAGTTGAGAAATACGCCAGGCAAGGACATTTGGCTTTTCGGCGGCGCTGAACTCACGACATCGTTTATCAACCATCGACTGCTGGATGAATTGTGGTTATCCGTTCATCCAATCATTTTGGGTTCGGGCAAACCGCTCTTCCAACTGATCGATGGCCGCAAGATCCTTAACCTCCTTGAATCAAAGTCATACGATACCGGACTGGTATCCCTTCGCTATGCTATGAAAAAGTAAAACAGAGATTCCTATGATTACACTAACACTCACTTTCGAATTCAAGGCTCCACGCGGCAAAGTCTGGAATGCGCTCACAGATCCGTCCATGATCAAAAAGTACATGTTTGACACAAATACCAAAACAGATTGGAAGGTGGGGTCGCCCATTACCTTTAGCGGCATGTGGGATGGCAAGCCCTATGAAGACAAAGGAACGATCCTTGCCATTGAGCCAGGTGTATTTCTGAAGTACAACTATTTCAGCGCTTTTTCAGGGGAAGCTGATGTGCCTGGAAGCTACAGCAACATCTCTTACCGGCTTAGGGAGGATAATGGAAAGACGACCTTTACGCTGACCCAGGATAATTATAAATCAGAAGAATTGAGGGCGCATTCTGAAAAGAACTGGTCCCAGATCATCGAGGTCATGCGATCGCTGGTCGAAACGGACAAATAGGATTGGTATCTTTGCAGCCATGGTGCTGGAAGAAACCGTCAAATCCGTAGAAGAACTTTTCAAGAGACTGGATGAGGACATTTCAAAGTTCCAGGAGGCCAGCGGACTGCACTGCAAGTGGGGCTGCGGCGCCTGTTGCCTGAAGCCGGACATCGAAGCAACGACACTGGAATTTCTTCCCTTTGCCTACCATCTGTATAAGGAGGGCAACCTGGAAAAATGGCACGGTGACCTGGGGCAAATAGAATCCCCGATTTGTGCTATTCTGCATCCAGCACAAGGTGGGGCCGGTCTCTGTTCTTCGTACCCTCAGCGGGGCCTTATCTGTCGGTTATTCGGATATTCGGCAAGACTTAACAAGTACGGTAAGAAGGAACTCATTACTTGCGCCATCATCAAATCAGAGCAACAAGCCGGGTATGATAAAACAGTTGCGTCATTGGATGGTGGGATGGAGATTCCGGTTATGAGCCAATATTATTTCCAACTTCACGCCAT
>JAEUUD010000006.1 GCA_016787625.1 Cyclobacteriaceae bacterium | reverse complement strand
AATCCCCGTAAAATTTCCTGCCAGCACGCCGAAAATGATGTGGAAAAATAATCCAATAGAAAGCGACAAAAGGAATGCAACAATCTGATTGTTGGTCAGACTGCTGGCATAAAGTCCGATACTGATGTAAGCGCCGCTCATCAATGCCAGGGCCGCATAGCCACAGATAATCTCTCCAGCATCAATGTTTCCAATATTTGATAGCGTGATGACATAAGGCGCAGTAAATACTAATGCTATCAGCACCAGCAAAAAAGCTCCGAGAAATTTGCCTACGACCACCTGCCTGTCGGTAACTGCCTTGGTCAGGAGAAGTTCAATGGTTCCTGTTTTTTTCTCTTCGGCAAGAAGCCTCATGGTCAAGGCAGGGATAAAGAAGAACAATGTCCAGTAAGCGATGCCAAAAAATGACTGGAGTGTTGCCTGACCTACCATGAAAATATCAGAACCGTACAGCCACGTGAAGAATCCGCTGAACCCGAGAAAAAGAATAAGTAAGATGTAGGCAATCAACGAATCAAAAAAAGATTGCAGTTCTCTCCTTGCAATGATCCATGCAATGTTCATAATCAATGAGTTGTCAGGTTTCTGAAAATATCCTCTAGCCGGGTTTCGAGGGGCACCAATTCGCTCAGGATCCAGCCTTTCTGAACGCACAGCTGAAAAATCTCTTTTCTGGAGGAGAGTCCGGAGCGGCTTTGCACCTCGATGCGACTCAATTCCTTGTCAACAACTTCCACAGTGTCGGTAGACGGCATGCTTCGCAAGGCGCTCAATACATCCTCAAGACGTGCTTCCTCAATGCGGAGACGGACAACCTCGCGACCGGTAGCCTGTTTACGCAGGGTCTCGGCAGTACCATTGGCGACAATTTTTCCCTTGTTGATAATCAGTATCCTGTCACAAGTGGCTTCCACTTCAGGCAGGATATGCGTGCTCAGGACAACGGTCTTTGCTTTTCCAAGCTCACGAATCAGATTTCTGATTTCAACAATCTGGTTGGGGTCGAGGCCTGTGGTCGGTTCATCAAGGACAAGAATCTCGGGATCGTGGATCATCGCCTGGGCCAGGCCAACACGCTGACGGTATCCCTTCGACAATTCGCCGATCTTCTTGTGCTTCTCAGCATTGAGGCCACAAACACGAACCATTTCACGCATGCGGTCGGCAATGCTGGTTCGGGACATGCCCTGGAGAGCGCCACAAAACGCCAGGTAGTCCATCACAGGCATTTCATGATAGAGTGGATTGTTTTCCGGCAGATAGCCAATATGGCGCTTCAAGGCATCGCCATTCTCCCGCACGGATTTCCCATCCACACGAACGTCCCCTTCACCAATGGAAAGGTACCCCGTGATCATTTTCATGGTTGTGCTCTTTCCGGCACCGTTTGGGCCCAGGAATCCAAGCACTTCACCGGGTTTGATGTCAAAGGAAATAGCATCAACTGCTTTTTGATGGCCGTATTTCTTTGACAGATTTTCAATCTGTATTTCCATGGCACCAGGAGTTAGTGGATGCAAAAATAATTTTTCTCTAAAAAAAGTAAAGTCCCGCCTGAATATTTTAGCTATTGCCGCAGGGCCCACTTGATAACGAATATCACTCCAATGATCAGGGAAAGGGTACCGATGACCAGAAGGATAGGTCCACCAATCGTCATTGCAGCAATCCCTCCCGCAGAAAAGAGTATACCAAGCTTCAGACTTGAATCCATGCGGGTTGATTTCACGGCCGGAGATGCCGGTGGGTCCTTCGGTTTGCTCATCACGGGTCCCTCCTTCTTCCGGCCCCTGGGTATCCCTTTCGTCACATCAGGATTGCTGTTGGTTATCTCAAGTGGAGAAGCAGGCAAAGGATTTTCAACGACCTGTGGATAGATGACTGCTGGTGACAGATCGGCTGTAAGGACAGGAGGTGTGGTAGGTACGGTTGTCCGATCGAAATAGTACGTATATCTTGGCGCAGAACAAGCTGCCAGGAGAATAAGGAACCATGCGTTAAGCAGGTTTTTCATCCCTGATCCTGTTTTCTCCCAAAGATTCTGTTGAAGAATCGTTTTTCGAAGTTCCAGAAAAACTGAAACTGTCCGAAGATAGCACCATACAAGAGGAGAAAGATATTATATACAGGCAGAATGAGAATGTAGTACAGAACCTTTGCCCAGATTGGAACGGCCTCAGGAGTAAAAATAGACTGAAGCAAAGGTCTGGCAAGGAGCGCCACGGTTGTACCCGTGCAGGCAAACACAATAAGTATCAGGACAACCTGAAATGTGTTCTTTACCTTCCATCTTTCCTTCAACTTGTCCGTCCAATTGGCCATCAGATTTCCTTGTCGTCAAAAATACAGACTATTTGTTACCAAATGCCATCCACCATGGCCTGCGTGGCGGAGCAGCGTCGATAACCACTTTGTCTTTCTTCACCGGATGAACGAAGGTCAGTTGGCGGGCGTGCAGTCCAATGCTACCATCACCTGTTACATACGTTGACCCATACTTTACATCGCCCACGATAGGACAACCCATAGAAGAAAGCTGAACGCGGATCTGATGAGGTCTTCCGGTAATGGGTCTGACCTCAAGCAGGCTCATGCCGTTTGCTTTCCTGATCAGTCGATAGCTCAACTCTGACCTTAGGGCACCTGTGGTTTCCCTAGCGAAAGCCGTTGTCTTGTTTTTTTTCTCATCCTTGGAAAGCCAATGGACCAGGGTGCCCTCTTTGTTTGGTGGTTCAGATTCTGTTACAGCCCAATAGATTTTCTCCGTATGACGATCCCGAAACAATTCATTCATTCGCGAAAGCGCCTTGGAGGTTCGCGCAAAGACGACGACTCCGCTGACAGGCCGGTCAATCCGGTGAACAACGCCAAGAAACACCTCACCAGGCTTGGCATACTTTGCCTTCAAATATCGTTTTGCTTCTTCAACCAACGGCTCATCTCCCGTCTGATCGCCTTGCACCAACATGCCGGGTTCCTTATTGATAACAAGGAGGTGGTTATCTTCCAGTAAAATATCGAGGGATGGCATTGGCTTGCGCAAGGTAATTCTTCTGAGAGAAATTGGCCGTGTCAACAAAAATCCATGCTACTTTAGCACAACCTTTCATCGTGAAAAAATCCTCATTTCTCATCGTTATCATCCTGATCCTTAGGGTAGGAAGTATCAATGCACAGTCGCTGGATCAATTGTCTCAGCTCATCAAGACCGAACTCGCTGGTACGAAAGGAACATTCGCTGTCGCTTTCCGTGATGAGGCGGGCCGGGATTTACTGATCAATGAGCATGAGCGATTTCACGCAGCGAGCACAATGAAAACACCGGTGATGATCGAGGTTTTCAAACAGGCTGCCGCCGGCAAATTCAAACTGACCGATTCTATTCTTATCAAGAATGAATTCAAAAGCCTTGTAGATGGAAGCCCCTATCAACTAACTGTTCAGGATGACAGTGAACCTGTACTCTATACCAAGGTTGGAAAAAAGGGACAGATCTACGATGTCATGTATCAGATGATTATCTCCAGCAGCAATCTGGCCACGAACATTATCATTGAAAAAGTTGACGCCAGGAATGTTACCTCCACCATGCGCTCGCTGGGTGCCATGGACCTTCAGGTGCTTCGGGGTGTAGAGGACTCCAAAGCATTTGCCAAAGGCTTGAACAATACGGTCACTGCATTTGACCTGATGCTGCTCTTCGATCAAATGAGCAAAGGAAAGATTGTAGACAAAGCAGCTTCAGAAAAGATGATCGGCATCCTTCGTGATCAGCGATTCAATGAGATTATACCGGCCCTCTTGCCGAAGGAAGTGGTGGTGGCGCACAAAACCGGATGGATTACAGGTGTTCAGCATGATTCCGGTATTGTCATCTTACCCGGCGGTAAGCGATACTCCCTGGTGCTGCTTTCCAAAAACCTCACTGACGAGAAAGCAGGGATTGCTGCAATGGCCAGGGTCTCAAAATTGATTTACGACTTCGTTCTTTCAGGTAATTAATCCCTGAACTCCGATGTGTAGTGAAATTTAATGTCGGGGAAATTATCCTGAACCATCTGGAGCCAGGCCTTTGATTCAGCCATGAACACCAGCTTACCATCTTTGTCCCTTGCAATATGTCTGAGCTTTGATTGGACAAATTCATCGAGTTTCCGCTCGTCTGCACTGCTGATCCAGCATGCCTTATAGATTTGTTGCGGAAGAAATTCCATGGTTGCACCATATTCATGGAGCAGTCTGAATTGGATCACTTCAAACTGCAGGGCCCCCACGGTGCCAATCACTTTTCTCTTGCCCACATCAAAAGTAAAGAGTTGGGCAACACCTTCCTCCATGAGTTGAAGCAATCCCTTTTCGAGTTGCTTGCTCTTCATGGCATCTCTATTCACTACTTCCTTAAAAATCTCTGGCGAAAAACTTGGAATGCCGGAGTACATCAGCTTTTCTCCCTCTGTCAGTGAATCGCCAATTTTCAGGTTGCCTGTGTCATAGATCCCCACAATATCACCTGGCCAGGCTTCATCAATGGTCTCCCGATCCTGCGCAAGAAATGCCGTCGCATTGGAAAACCGGTAACTCTTGGCTTGGCGGACATGATAATAGTTGCTTCCTCTTTCAAAACATCCAGAGCAAACGCGCACAAAGGCAATTCTATTTCTGTGTTTTGGGTCCATGTTGGCATGGATCTTAAAAACAAAACCCGTGAATTTTGATTCGTCAGGCGCCACAATTCGCACATTGGTGGCACGTGGTTGGGGTAGCGGGGCGATTCGAATGAACGTATCCAGCAGTTCTTTAACACCAAAATTATTTACGGCGCTTCCAAAAAACACCGGGGCAACATGCCCTGCAGCATACTCCTCCAAAGAAAAATCAGGGTATACGCCCTCAATCAATTCAACATCTGCACGCAATTGCTCAGCGTTCTTCTCACCAACAAGGTTGTCAAGATCTTTGCTCTGAATGTCAGAAATTTCAATCCCTTCTTCGACCACTGTTTTGCTTGCGGTGAACAGGTGAAGGCTTTTCTCGTAGAGGCTATAAACACCCTTGAATGTTTTTCCCATGCTGATGGGCCAGCTCAAGGGTCTCACCTTGATGCTGAGTTTTTCCTCAATTTCATCCAGCAAGTCGAATGGATCCTGGCCTTCACGGTCAAGTTTATTGATGAAACAAATAACCGGTGTGTTGCGCATCCGGCATACCTCCATGAGTTTCTCTGTCTGAGACTCCACACCTTTCACACAATCGATGACCATGATGACAGAATCCACTGCGGTGAGGGTTCTGTAGGTGTCTTCTGCAAAATCCTGGTGACCGGGAGTATCGAGCAGGTTGATTTTTACTCCAGAGTAGGTAAATCCCATCACGGAGGTAGCAACAGAGATACCCCGTTGTTTTTCAATCTCCATCCAGTCGCTTCTTGCATGGTCCTTGATCTTGCTCGACTTGACAGCGCCGGCCTTCTGGATGGCTCCACCAAAAAGAAGCAGCTTCTCGGTTAGTGTGGTCTTGCCCGCATCAGGGTGACTGATAATGCCGAAGGTTCTGCGTCGTGCAATTTCCTGTTCGATGGTCATGTTAGAAACAAAAGGCCGCAAAGCTAAAGATTCGCGGACGAAATAACAGCAGTTCGATCAGGAAGGATTTCTACAGTTCGAGGCCAAACCGTTTTACCCTGATATCATCCAGTCCGTGCTGATCAAACGGATTTTCCATTTGGTCCTGCACGTTGAAGAGAGAGATGAGGATAAAACCGGTGACACAGCTCAAGGTGTACACCACCCAATCAGGAGATCCCTCATCCAGCCGGTGCATGAGGGCGGGGGCGTATATAAAAGGAAACACGTAAATAAAGATCTGGCAATAAGCGCGCAAACTGATCGGCGTGTGGTGCGTGTAGATAGCAATCGTTCCTTCCACGCTGGAGTGAACATCCTTCATAAAGCGAAGAATTTTAAATGACTCCGATGAAGAAACTTCTTCCTTGTGAGCGACCAGAAATTCAGATACCATGCGCAGGTTCTTCCGGACAGCCGTCTCGTCATTATTACCTGCCGACAAGTATCCGATCATCGACTCCGAAATAGCCTGTAGATGTCCTTTCACAGTGGTCAGCTTGTCTTCCGGTAGCTTCTTGCACCTTTCGAAGCAACGGTGAACAATCAATAGTCCTGATTTGAACCGACTGAGATAGTCGAGTGCCTTTTCCCGACGCCGAAAGGCCGCCCGGATGGTAAACACCAACGGAAAAATAATGGCGATACTAATGATGGTAAGGTCAAAATTGTACTTGATATCGTATCGAATGACACAAAAAGATGTTGTCAGACAGATGATTAAGACCGTAAAAGTCCTGATATTTATAATCTGTAAGTATCGGGTCATATGTATTGAATACTTATTAAAGCCTAACCATCCCTATCATATGAAAAACATCGTCTGCCTTCTCCTGCTTCTTGCTTTCTCCATAAACCTGCACGCCCAGGATGAGAAAGTCACTCCGCTGTTCGCGGACCAGTCAACGCTAAGCTTGAAGCTTACCACATCAATCAAAGATATTAAAAAGAAAACGAACGATTCAACATATCTGCCCGCCCAATTGTATGTAAAGAATGCTTCAGGAGGTTGGGACTCCATCAAGATTGAGATCCGGGCACGGGGTATCTTCCGTCGGAAGAACTGTTACTTCACACCCATCCGGATCAAGGTCAGCAAAGACAACGCCAAGGGTACCATCCTCCAAGGCAACAAGAGCCTGAAGCTTGTCATGCCTTGCGAGAACAGCAGCGATAAGAATGACCTGGTGATGAAAGAGTACCTCTGCTATAAGATGTTTGAGAAAATCACACCATACTATTTTAACACACGACTGGTGAGCCTGGACTTCAATGAGGCAGACGGAAAGAAAGTGAAGAACCACCAATTGACTGCTTTTCTTATTGAAGACGACGACCTGGTGGCCAAGCGAAACAAAGGCGAGATCATGGAGAACCTGAACCTCCACCCCATGCGTCTCAACGACACCAGCTCATTGAAGCACGACATCTTTCAGTACATGATTGCCAACATCGATTGGTCCACAACATTCCTTCATAACGCCAAAATCATGAAGCAGCCTACCAACCGGTACATCCCGCTTGCCTATGACTTCGATATGTCTGGATTTGTCAATCCACCTTATGGCGTACCCAACAGTGACCTGGGTCAAACCGACATACGCGACCGGGTGTACAGGGGATTCTGCCGCAATGAACCTGTTGTTCAGGCGGTCCGACAACATTACCTCAAGGTTGAACCTGATGTCATGGGTACCCTCGCTGCCTATGAAAAGAACTTTCCACCAAGGGACTATAACACCATGAAGAAGTACGTCGAGGAATTCTATGCTACCATGAAAGACGACAATGCCTTCAAAAAGAAAATTGTAGACGGCTGTCGAAAGAAGTAGACGGCCTCCATTGATCATCAGCAGCTGGCTCCAAAAAGGCCAGCTGCTTGTGTTTTATGGCCATTCCGACCCCTACCTGCCAGTATGTCACCCTGGTGTCGTTGGCATAATGATTGACAATGAGGGGAATAAAGAATCTAACAAAGACTATGGGAAAGATCATTGGAATAGACCTGGGAACAACCAATTCGTGCGTTGCTGTCATGGAAGGCAGTGAGCCGGTGGTTATTGCCAATAGTGAAGGCCGCAGGACCACGCCGTCCATTGTCGGTTTTCTTGACAATGGAAAAGGAGAGCGCAAAGTAGGAGATCCTGCCAAACGGCAGGCGATCACAAACCCGAAAAACACGGTGCAGTCGATCAAGCGCTTCATGGGAAAGAAATTCAAGGAAGTCAGTGGAGAAATGAAGATGGTGAGCTACGCTGTAGAAAGCGGCAGCAACGATACAGTCCGTGTCCGAATCGGCGACCGGCTGTACACACCGCAGGAAATCTCTGCGATGATCCTTCAAAAAATGAAGTCCACGGCTGAAGACTACCTCGGAACCACCGTCACAGAGGCCGTCGTGACCGTGCCAGCTTATTTTAATGATGCTGAACGTCAGGCCACAAAAGAGGCCGGCCAGATTGCCGGTCTTGATGTGAAACGCATCATCAACGAGCCTACAGCAGCAGCCCTTGCTTACGGGCTCGACAAGAAGAATAAGGACATGAAAATTGCCGTCTATGACCTTGGCGGCGGAACGTTTGATATCTCCATCCTCGAACTTGGCGATGGTGTATTTGAAGTGAAGTCAACCAATGGTGATGTTCACCTCGGTGGTGATGACTTCGATGCCCGCATCATGAACTGGCTTGCGGACGAATTCAAGAACGACAAGAATATAGACTTGAGGAAGGATCCGATGGCCTTACAACGCCTCAAGGAAGCATCTGAAAAAGCGAAGATTGAACTCTCCAGCTCCAACGAAACGGAAATCAACCTGCCATACATCACATCGGTCGACGGTGTACCTGAACACCTTGTCAAGAAGTTGAGCCGTGCAAAATTTGAGCAACTGAGTGATGACCTGATCAAACGTACCCTGGACCCCTGCAAAAAGGCTGTGGCCGACGCCGGCGTTTCAGTTTCGGAAATTGATGAAGTCATTCTGGTTGGGGGCTCGACCCGCATTCCACGCATTGTTGAGGAAGTAGAAAAATTCTTCGGCAAGAAGCCCTCCAAAGGTGTGAACCCTGATGAAGTGGTCGCTGTCGGCGCCGCGATCCAGGGAGGTGTACTCACCGGTGAAGTGAAAGATGTACTTCTCCTTGATGTGACCCCATTGTCACTCGGCATCGAAACCATGGGAGGTGTGATGACACGATTGATAGAATCCAACACAACCATTCCGTCGAAGAAGTCTGAAGTATTTTCAACAGCATCGGATAGCCAGCCATCTGTTGAAATCCACGTACTCCAGGGTGAACGGCCGTTGGCAAAGGACAACAGAACGATTGGAAGGTTCCACCTTGATGGTATACCACCGGCACCGCGTGGTGTTCCTCAGATCGAAGTGACCTTCGACATTGATGCCAACGGTATTCTTCATGTTTCCGCCAAGGACAAAGGCACGGGCAAGGAACAGAAAATCCGTATCGAAGCATCATCCGGACTCACCGATGCTGAAATCCAGAAGATGAAATCTGAGGCTCAGGCAAATGCCGAAGCTGACAAGAAAGAAAAGGAACGTATTGAAAAGATCAACCAGGCCGATTCGATGATCTTTCAAACAGAAAAGCAATTGAAGGAATACGGTGACAAACTATCGGAAGCCAACAAGACTGCTCTGAATGGCGCTCTTGAAAAACTCAAGGAAGCACATAAAAGTCAGGATCTATCATCGATTGAAACCGCGCTGGCAAGTCTCAATGCAGCCTGGCAGGCAGCTTCTCAAGAAATGTATGCGGCCGGAGCTGGAGCTAACGCACAACCTGGCGCCGACGGTGGTGCTGCCGGCGCAGGGCCAAGCTCATCCAATCAAGGCAATGGAGATGCTACCGATGTAGAATATGAGGAAGTGAAGAAGTAGGGTTGATCAACCCCATCAGATGCCCCGGCCGTGAAAATGGTCGGGGCATTTTTGTTTAATTTGGTATCAAAAGCATCCGTCATGAAAATCATCAGCACACTTGTGGGCATCCTAACGCATGTGTTCGTATCGGCACAGGTTCAGGTGATTGAGAATATCAACGTGATCGATGTCAAGACAGGGAAAACATCTCCCGGAATGTCCGTGATGATTTCAGGCAATACCATTACACAAAGCGGAGCCACCAAGTCACTCAAAAAACCTGACAGTGCTCTCACGCTGAGTGGTGAGGGAAAGTACCTGATACCCGGGCTCATTGATTCACACGTTCATTTTTTTCAATCGGGAAGCATCTACACACGACCTGATGCTGTGTCTTTTCAAGGTAAACCGTACGAAGAGGAAATGGCCTTTGTCAGGAGAATGACCCCCGACCATCTGACGAGGTATCTCAGGCTTGGAATTACTACTGTGGCTGATGTCGGCGGCCCCATGTGGAACTTCTCGGTCCGTGACTCCATCAGTAAGTCAGTGCCCGGACCCAATGTGTATGTCACCGGCCCGCTCTTTTCCATGGTCAGCCGCGATGCGCTGGGAAAAAAGGATCCTCCGATCGTAAAAATCACCACCATTGCTCAGGCCGACTCACTTTTTGCCAAGCTGATGGCCCGCAAGCCGGACTTCATCAAGATTTGGTACATCGCCGGGCCACAACTTCCGGCAGAAAAGAACTTTGAATTGGTAAAACATATTGCCCGGCGTACCCACGAAAACAACCTGAAACTTTGTGTTCATGCCACTCAGCAAAAGACAGCTGAGTTGGCTGTTGATGCAGGAGCTGATATCCTGGTACACAGTGTAGATGATGCAGTACTCACCGATTCATTTCTTAAGAAACTCAAGGAAAAGCGGGTCACGGTCATTCCAACGCTTATCGTTTCTCACGGCTACAGAACAGCTTTTGCAAGAAAGCTCCGTCACGATCCACAGGATCTAGCCTGGGCAAATCCATTTGTTTACGGCACCCTGACCGATCCCGAAAAAATGGATGAAGCTTCATGGCCTCCCGTGATTAAGAGAATGTCTGCAAGCGGAATACCCAGGAGTGCGGCAACATCCGATTCTGTGATGAGCATCAATCTCAGAAAAATGGTTTCAGGTGGAGTCAACGTGGCATCCGGAACTGATGCGGGAAATATTGGCACCATGCACGCTTCATCCTATTTGCAGGAACTACAGGCCATGGTTGCTGCAGGACTGACGACGAGCGAAGTCTTGAAGGCATCAACCATCAATGCCGCTCTCGGCTTCGGCTGGCCGGCACTTGGAAGTATTGAGAAAGGTAAACTTGCCGATCTCGTGATCCTTGGTAAAAATCCTCTTGAGAAAATCGAAAACCTGAATGCCATCGATTATATCGTCAAGGGCGGCAGGGTCATCAAGGCTGACACCCTTCTCAAAGAGACACCAGAGGCGCTGGTCCAGCGTCAGCTGAATGCTTACAATGCCCGGAACCTTGAGGCCTTTCTCGATACCTATGATGACGATGTTGAATTGTACAATTTTCCCGATCAACTGACGAATAAAGGGAAGGCAGAGATGCGAAAACGATATGAACCATTCTTCGCCTCCGCCACTAACCTGTATTGCGAAGTGGTTACCAGGATGGTCCTTGGCAACAAAATTATTGATCAGGAGAAGGTTCGGGCAGGGTCAAAAGTTCTCAAGGCCGCTGCCGTTTATGAAATTGAAAAAGGAAAGATCAAGAGAGTGACGTTCATCAGGCCATGACCTGGGCATACGGAAAGCGTGTTGTTTGATTTTCACGCGATCAATTCACCCTTATATTTGCAGCCTTAAATTCAAGGCCAGGTTATGCACATTCTGAAATTCGGCGGCACTTCTGTCGGGAGGCCTGAGCGGCTTCGCAAGGTTGGTGATCTCGTTCTGGCCAGTCCGGGGAAGAAGGTTGTGGTGCTTTCTGCTTTCAGCGGTACCACCAATGCGTTGGTGGCCATCGGCGATCACTTGATGGCGGACCGACGGGATCAGGCTGCTAAAGAAATTGATAACCTCGAGCAGCATTATAAGACCTATTCTTCTGACCTTTTTACCTCGTCAGAATACAAGGCGATAGGGTTTGAGATCGTTGGCCGGTACTTCAGCCTGATCAGGTTGCTGTCGACGGGTCGCTTCGATGATCGCAGCTACAGGGAGCTTCTGGCCCAGGGTGAGTTGGCGTCAACAGAATTTTTCTACTACCACCTTCGTGAACGAAAAGTAGATTGCCGGTTGCTTCCCGCCCTCCACTTCATGTCCATTGATGAAAATCAGGAGCCAGAGCTGGATAAGATATCCGAAAGACTGATGGCCCTGCTTCCCTCTTTGCAGCAACAGGATGTGCTCATCACACAAGGGTACATCTGCCGAAACCACCTGAATGAAATTGACAACCTGAAACGCGGGGGCAGTGATTACACTGCATCTTTAATAGGAGCCGCCATCAAGGCTGAAGAGATTCAGATCTGGACCGACATTGACGGCATGCACAACAATGATCCAAGGATTGTCAAGAAAACCGTGCCTATTGCATCGCTCACTTTTGACGAAGCATCGGAGCTCGCCTACTTTGGTGCAAAGATTCTCCATCCCTCAACCATTGTGCCTGCACAAAAGCGTGGCGTTCCCGTTCGACTGAAGAATACGATGGACGAGCAGGCTCCTGGCACCCTCATCAGCGACAAGGGTAGTGTGGGTCAGATCAAGGCAGTAGCGGCCAAGGATGGCATCATCGTCATCAACATCAAATCATCGCGCATGCTTTTGGCATTCGGATTCCTCCGTCAGGTCTTTGAGGTGTTCGAGCGCTACAAAACACCTATTGATATGATCTCCACATCAGAGGTTGCCGTTTCCCTGACGATTGATGATCCCAGGCAATTGGAGCCCATCGTTGCTCAACTGCAGGGATTTGGGACAATCACCGTGCATAAGAATCAATCCATCATCTGCGTCGTGGGCAATATGCTGACCGAGCGACAAGGGGTCCTACATGAAGTCTTTACGGCGCTGCAAAACGTGCCTATAAGAATGGTCTCATTCGGTGGAAGCCTGAACAACATCTCCATACTTGTGGATACGAATGCCAAGGAGCAGTCACTCAAATTGCTCAATCAAGGACTCTTTCATCTTGGCGAATAAGGAACGTCGCTACCGCTTATCCGATTTCATCCAGATTTATCATTTTCCGGCCCTCCGGGAATTGTTTTTTCACATATCTTTATGTGAGACCTAAACCTTTTCTCTATGGATGTTGTGATCATTCTTGTTTTCGTGGTGGGTTATATGGCCATCGCTCTTGAACATCCAATCAAGATTAACAAGACTGCTTCTGCCCTGCTCACCGGCGTTTTGTGCTGGACCCTGTATGCCATGTCATCGGACAATGTTGAAGGGGTTGCAGAGCACCTCAACGAACATTTAGCACAGACCGCGCAGATTCTCTTCTTCCTTTTGGGTGCCATGACCATCGTTGAACTGGTCGACGCTTACCAGGGATTCCGGCTTGTCACCGATCGCATTCAGACGAAAAACGCCGTGAAACTCCTCTGGCTGGTTTGCTGGGTAACGTTTTTTCTGTCATCCATACTCGACAACCTGACGACCTCCATCGTGATGGTCTCCCTGATTCGCAAGCTCATTCCCAATAAAGACATGCGTATGTTCTTTGCCGGCATGATTGTTATTGCAGCCAATGCTGGAGGTGCCTGGACACCGATCGGCGACGTGACAACCACCATGCTTTGGATCGGAGGACAGATTTCCACGGTCAACATCATGAAAGTGCTCTTCATACCAAGCGTGCTTTGCATGCTGGTACCGTTGCTTTACCTCACATTCACCATGAAGGGCACGCTTGGAGATTCCTCCGCGGCGGCTCAGGATCAAGGCGGCTATGGAAGTGAAAAAATCAGGGGAGGCTCTATTATGCTTTTTCTTGGTGTTGGCGCACTCGTATTCGTGCCTGTCTTTAAAACGGTCACACATCTTCCTCCTTATATAGGCATGCTGCTCGGCCTGGGTGTACTTTGGGTTGTTTCCGAAATGATCAACCCGCATGCCGATGAAGCCCTGCGGAAACCGTACACGGCCGCAGGCGCCCTACAGCGAATAGACACATCCAGTGTCCTGTTCTTCTTAGGAATTCTGTTGGCCGTTGGTGCCCTGGAATCCATGACAATACTTCACCATTTCGCTGTCTGGCTCGATGGAACTGTTGGCAGCCAGTCTGTGATCGTCACATTGATCGGTTTACTTTCTGCAGTCATAGACAACGTGCCGCTCGTAGCAGCAAGCATGGGTATGTATAGTCTCGAAGCTTATCCGATGGATCACTTTATCTGGGAATACCTCGCCTACTGTGCCGGCACGGGCGGCAGCATTCTTATCATCGGATCCGCCGCCGGCGTCGCGGTTATGGGCATGGAGAAGATTGATTTTATCTGGTATTTGAAGCGCGTCAGCCTCATAGCCATGCTGGGATACTTTGCAGGCTGCGGCACGTACCTGGTAATCTACCAGATGATTCACTAGCCTTATTGCGCGAACGCTCCAATCATTGCACCACTGGATGAATCACGACGGGCTCCGGTCACCGAGCTCAGTACATTGATCTCATTTCGCATACGAAGAACGCCAAGTAAAGCAAAGACCAGGGCCTCTTTGAAGGCGATGATCTCCGTGGATGGAAGAACAATGCTGACTTTGCCGATCAGTCTCTCCTGAAGCAGTTGAACAAGAAATCCATTGAGGGCTCCACCACCGGTTGCCATCATGGTTAACTTCTTTCGGGATTTGGGTACTGCCAATGCCAGTTCAATGGCCGTCGACTCACAAACGGTTCGCAACCTGTCAGCCCGAGGGATGCGTTTATTTTCCAGCATGGGCTGGATGGAAGCTTCAAAGAACTCACGCCCTATGGATTTGCGGGATTTTCTGATTTGATCATATGACTGGCTCATCTTGTTGAGGAGCTCAATATCAACGACACCACTTCTCGCAAGCATACCATTGTTATCGAAGGCCTTGTTCTCCTCTTGCATCAGAAAATTCAAGGCCATATTGCAGAAGCAAACATCAAATGCTTTACGCTTGCCGCGCACTTCCATAGAAAGGTTAGCGATCCCTCCAAGGTTGAGACAAACATCATACGATGAAAAAAGCAGTCGGTCTCCCATGGGCACCAGGGGTGCACCTTCGCCTCCAAGGTTTACATCGAGTGACCGGAAATCTGAGACAACAGGAATCCCTGTTGACGCCTGTATGGCCTGACCATCGCCCAGCTGAAATGTGAATCCTTTTTCGGGTTGATGGAATATCGTATGTCCGTGCGAAGCAATCGCATCCACCTTTCTGATCCCATGCTTTTTTATGAAAGCGAGACATTGCTGACCAATGAATGTGCCGTATGCAGCATGCCATTCCATCAATTTCTGACCATGTTGCGTATGGGCTTTCCGCAATCGATCCTCCCACACCTTGTCATACCGAATGGTTGTCGCCTTGATTATCCTGAAAGACCACTGCTTCGCTACCTTCAATTCTACATAGGCGATATCAAGACCATCCAGGGATGTCCCCGACATCAGTCCAAGCATGAAGTATGATTTTTTGACGGCCATAAGCTGGTGTGCAAAACTGACTGGTGAAAATCAGGGTTGATGCCTAGCTTCGCTTGCATGAACCTTGTCATCGACGCAGGAAACACACGTACCAAAGTAGGGATTTTTGAAGGAGTCACGATCAGGGAGTGGAAAGTATTTCCCATTGGCACAAATCCTTTGGACTTCATCAGCAAGACAAAATTTGATCATGCCATCCTCAGCAGTGTATCAGAACACGGAGATCTACTGTTCAATGCCATCCAGCCGGGAGTAAGCAAAATCCGGATGAGCTCAAAGCTCCTCGCTCCGATTAAGAACCTTTATGCTACACCTGAAACGCTGGGGAGTGACCGGCTTGCCGCTGCATGCGGAGCCTGGACACTTTTTCCGAACGAGTCCTCTTTGGTCATTGATATCGGAACATGCATCAATTATGAGTTTGTTCATCAACGGGGCGAATACCATGGTGGTGCGATCTCACCAGGCCTAAGTCTTAGGTTTCTTTCCATGCATCAATACACCAGTCGCTTGCCAATGACCGAGCCCACAAAGGAGGCTTTACTGACCGGAAACAATACGATAACCTGCCTTCAATCGGGGGTGATGAATGGCGTTTGTGAAGAAATAAATGGCATCGTCACACGTTACAAGCATGATCACCCCGGCGTGAGGGTGATTTTGACAGGGGGTGATGCCCATTTTTTTGAAAAACTTGCGAAACCTCCCATCTTTGTGGCCCCTGATTTGGTCCTAAGGGGCCTGAACAGCATTTTACTACACAATGTCAATCCATAAACCGGTTTCCCTTATCCTGCTGATTATCGGTTGTTCTATTGGCGTGAGCTATGGACAAGCGGCCCGTAGCCCTTTCTCTTCTTTTGGTCTGGGGGAAGAATATGGAACCGCGCTTGCCCAGGGACAGGGAATGGGCGGCATCGGTGTGAGCAACCCCAGCTACTTATATATTAACAACCAGAATCCTGCTCTGCTTGTCTATAACCGGCTCACCACCTTTCAGGCTGGTGTAATCGGCGAACAGCGGAGCCAAAAATCCGATTCCCTGTCGGAGAAGAGCGGCAATGGCAATCTGAATTACCTGGTCATGTCATTTCCTGTGATCCCCGGCTGGTGGACGAGTTCATTTGGACTGATGCCATTTACACGCCTTAACTACCGGTTTATTTACCGTGAATTGATCGCTGGCACAAACAATCAGTATACAGACATCATTGACGAGGGCTCAGGCGGAGTCAATCAGTTTTACTTCTCCAACGGCGTATCCCTCAACAAGAGTATTTCAGTGGGCATCAAGGCCAGCTACCTGTTCAGCTCGGCGGAGAGTACATACGCCAATCTCATTGTAAACACTTCGACACCACTGTCGGCCAAGATCAATGACAGGACCTTCGTTTCCGATTTCCAGTTTTCACCCGCCATTTCCATTCACCTGGATTCTCTGACCAGGAAGAATTTCCGGCTGAACATCGGCATTGTGTATGACTTCAAAACCTCTCTTGATGTCAAGTTTAACAGGACCCTTGAGCGCTGGAGCGGATTGGGCTTGATCGACTCAACGACAGTAATCAGAAACAAGCCAGGTACCATTATCCTTCCCGGGAACCTTATGGTGGGAGTGTCTTTTAGTCCACGACCTTACAGGTGGATTGCTGGTTTGGACGCTTCCTATTCTGACTATTCTGTATACCGCGATCTGGAGGGTAAGAATCCTTATGCGGCCAATAGCTGGAGAGTTTCTGGCGGGTTTGAAATTACCCCTGACAGGACATCGTTAAGTAATTACCTTAAAAGGATGTCGTACCGAACGGGCGTAAGCATTGAAAATTACCCTTTTTTGACCAACGGAAACCCTGTTCGAGATTTTGGCATTACTTTTGGCCTCTCTTTACCAGTTAACCGGATTTCCAGTCTTGACCTGGCTTTGAAGATTGGAAAAAAAGGAGACAAGGCCCTGAATGGTATTGAAGAAAATTACTTGAAGTTATATTTTGGAATCACGTTTAATGACCAATGGTTTATAAAAAGACGATTCGATTAATTGCTAAAATAAGTATGACTATGAATGTGCGATTTTTGACGACAGTATTGGTGTTCGTCCTGGCTGCCCAAGCAACTGCCTGGGGACAGTGCAAGGAATTCAAATGGCCTGAAGACCGCAAAAAAGCCGATGAGTGCGTTGCCGTATGGGGTGACGCTATGAAATCCGGCAATTACCGTTCAGCAACAGCCTCTTTCCAGTGGATGCTTACCAACGCTCCCCAGTGGAATACCAAACTCTATATTGATGGAGTAACCTTGTACGACAAGCTTGCCGATGCAGAAACAGACGCAGCGAAGAAGAAGGTTTTGGTTGACTCCCTGATGTTGCTTTTTGATCTGCGCGTGAAGAATTGCGGCGACGAAGTGAACGTTATTAACCGCAAAGCTTATGCATCTTACAAATACAACATCAAGAACAAGGAGCAACTCCCTGGACTGCTTGCGCTCTACGACAAGACTTTTGAGATCAGCGGCAATAATGTGACAGATGCCAACCTGGTGTCATACATGACAACGGTCAAGGCAAATCAGATCTATCTCAAGAATGTTACTGATGATCAGATTCTCCAGCGCTATTTCAAGATCATCGCTGTATCTGATGCCAAGATCGCTGAAGCGACGAAAGCAGGAAAGACTGCCGATGCCGATAAGTTGAAAGGATACAAGGATGCCGTTGACGGCTTGCTCATCGGAATGGTAAAGGTGGATTGTGATTTTGTTCGCAAGAACCTCGCGCCAAAATTCAAGCAAAATCCAAATGATCTTGTTTTGGCCAAAAAGATCTTCAAGTTCATGCTCGAAGGCAAGTGCACGGATGATCCGCTGTGGCTTGAGTCTGGCGAGGTCATCTACAAACTCAGCCCCGATAAGGATTTTGGTTTGTTGAAGGCACTGGCCGCAACCAATCTTGCCAACGGAAACTTTGATAAGGCAGAAGGCCTTCTTCGCGAAGCGCTGAACATGAGCGCCAATGCAACCGACAAGGCAGAAGTTTACAAATATCTTGGAAGCATCGAAGCCAAGAAAAAGAACTACTCAGCTGCCCGAGACCTCTTCCGTCAGGCAGCCGCTGGCAACGCAGGTGATAAAGAACCATGGGAAAAAATCGGGGATTTATACTACAACAGTTTTGACGAATGCGCCAAGCTGAAGTCAAAGGCTGAAGATCGCCTGGTGTACCTGGCCGCCTATGAAATGTATCAGCGGGCTGGTAATACAGCATCGATGAATCGTGCCAAGGCACAGTTTCCTTCTGTAGAAGAGATTTTTGAGCTCAACTGGCAAAAAGGATCTTCTCAAAAGGTTGGATGCTGGATTGGTGAGACCGTCGTTCTGAAGACCAGGGATTAAACCCTAAATGAATTAACTGGAAGGCCCCGGCAAGGGGCCTTTTTTGTATGTACCCAATGATCAGACTTCTTTTCCTAGGCACGTTGCTCTTCATGACTTCATGTAAGGTGAAGGAGGGCACCAGTGAGCCCTTGGAATATCAGGGGCCACTCAGGGAAGCCGATGATGTGGACATGCTTCATTCTGAGAATGATCGCGTACGCATTAAGCTGAAGGCTAAAAAAATCATTGAATTCAAAAACGGAGACCGGGAATTTCCTGAAGGGCTCTACCTGGAGTTTTATGACCCCCAGGGAAAGCTGACTTCAAGCCTGAAAGCCAACAACGCATACTATTTCAAAAAGGAAAACCAATGGCGCGGCCGGGGAAAGGTGGAAGTCAAGAACATGGAGAAACACCAACAGCTGAACACCGAAGAGTTATTCTGGAATCCTGCGACAAAGAAAATCTTTACAGAGAAGTTTGTTACCATCAACATGCAGACGGAGGTTATTTACGGTACTGGCCTGGATGCTTTGCAAGATCTTTCTACGTATACCATCAAAAAGCCGGAGGGCGACTTTGAGATCAAGGATTGATTGGTCAATCAATCCGTGCCTGAAAAAAGTTGTACTTTTACAGTTCGTTTCCATCACATTTGTAAGCGCGTGATGAAATTCGACAAGTCTATGAAGTTGTTTGATACGTTCCTCCTCTCCATAGCCGTCGTTCTGGTGATCATCGGAACATACGAGATGATGGCTGTCGGATTGTTTTATGCATATGCTTACCTGATGCCAGCAACCATGATTTTTCTTTGGCTTGTTTATCGTAAAAAGAGCCGCGCCTGATGGAAACAACAACAACGCTCATTCTTGTTTCTCTGGGCTTCTCCTTCTTCTTTTCAGGAATTGAAATTGCTTTCTTGTCTGCCAATCGTTTGCAAGTCGAGTTGCAGGGCAAGCAAGGCGCATGGTCCGGCAGGGTCACTGCATACTTTCTGCAAACACCATCACGCTTTATTGGCACTTGTCTCGTTGGCAACACCCTGGCCCTTGTCATCTTTGGCAATACCATGGCGGTGATCTTTGAGCCCATACTCATTGCAAACCTGCCTGAGTCGCTCAACAATGATCCAGCCATTCTGATCATTCAGACAGCGATCTCAACCCTCATCATTCTGGCAACGGCCGAGTTTCTCCCCAAGAGCCTGTTTCTGATCAATCCCAACCTCATGATCTCGGCACTTGCTTTGCCATTTGCAGCCACCTACGTCGTGCTTAAGCCTGTGACCTTCACCATCCTCAACGTGTCCACTTTTGTGCTCAAACACATCTTCAGGATGGACTACTCAGAGGAGAAGCCATTTTATGGTTTGACGGACCTCAATCATTTTCTGCGCAACATGCAGAAAGTAAGTCACGAAGACGAAGAGATAGGACTTGACAAGAAGATACTTCACAATGCCCTTGAATTCGGTTCTGTTCAGGTAAGAGAGTGTATGGTTCCGCGCACCGAAATTATCGGTGTGTCCATTGACGAAGGTATCGACCGGTTGAAGTCTGTATTTATTGAAAGTGGTCATTCAAAGATCGTCGTCTACCGGGATACGATTGATGATCCCATTGGGTATTGTCATTCTGCGGCACTCTTCAAGAATCCCGCTAGCATCCAGGAGATACTCACACCGATCAGCATCGTCACAGAGACTTCCATGGCCAATGACCTGATGGTGCGACTCATCCGCGAGCGCAGAAGCCTGGCCATTGTTGTCGATGAGTTTGGAGGTACGGCAGGCTTGATCAGCATGGAGGATGTGATCGAGGAAATATTCGGCGATATAGAAGATGAGCACGATGCTGACGATCTGATTGAACAGAAGCTGGACGACCGCACTTTCCTTATGAGCGCCCGGCTTGAGGTAGACTACCTCAATGAACAATACCAATGGCAATTGCCCGTGGGTGAATTCGAAACCCTGGGCGGCCTTATTTTGTCCTACACCGAAGACTTTCCCAAAAAGGGGGAGACCATCATCGTTCCCCCGTACACCTTCCAGATTCAATCGACCAAGGGCAACCGTATCGAAACGGTGAAAGTAGAGGTTAACGCCGGCACTGAAAAAGACTGAAATACGGCGTCAATAGCCTCTGCAGGCTACTTTTTCAAGGTCTTTGCCGAATAGACCAAACCGTTTAAATTTGCGGCTCTTTTGTCCATTGTCGACAGAGGAAAGAATGTAATAAACCAGTTAGATTTTCTATGGCACTGATTAGCGTATTGAGGACCAAGATGACGAAGTGGGTAGTTGGAGCAATTGCTCTTTCCATGGGTGCATTTATTGTCGGAGGTGATTTGTTTGGCAACGGTCCCCAGTCGTTGTTTGGCGATGAAGAACGGAAGGTGGGGGAAATCGCCGGAAATTCCATTTCTCTGGATGACTACCAGGCCGCCATACAAGAAAGAAAAAACAGTTACATCCTGAATTTCGGACGCCAGCCAGGTGACCGGGAAAATGCGACGCTCGAGGCCCAGGCATGGGAAATGTTGCTGAGCAGAAATGCCATAGAACCCCAGTACGACGAGGTGGGCGTGAAGGTCACCAACGACGAAGTTTGGGATATGGTTCAGGGCAAGCATGTGGATGAGAGCATCAAAAATGCATTTACGGATTCCAGTGGAAGATTCGACCGGAACGCACTCATTCAATACCTGAAGAATATAGAGGCAATGCCCGTTGGTTCTGACGCACGTATTCGCTGGGACATTTTCCGCGGCGATCTTGCTCCAGCACGTGAAAGGCTGAAGTACGAGAACCTGATCATCAAGACGAGCTATGTGACAGAAGCGGAAGCCGAGCGGGATTATCACAATCAGAACGACGTTGCAGAAGTCAAGTACCTGTACATTCCCTACTACGCTGTTAATGATTCACTCATTACCGTTTCGGATGCCAGCCTGAAAGACTACTACAACAAGAACAAAAGAAAGTACAAGGCAGAAAACACAAGGAGCCTGAGTTATGTTGCCATTGCTGCCAACGCATCCCCTGATGATTCAACGGCCATCAAGGAAGAAGTCAATAGACTAGCCAGCGACTTCAAGACCATTACGGAGGATTCCATTTTTGCTATGTCCAATTCTGATGGCAACAGTCCTTTCAACAAATACACAGTCATCAATCTTCCTTCCACCCTTGCACCAATCCGTGAGTCCTTGACAGAAGGGCAGGTTATTGGCCCGCTCCTTGAAGATGGCACATACCGTATCTACAAGATCTCGAAGATTACCAAGGACACTGTTTATAATGCGAAAGCAAGTCACATTCTCATTAAGTGGGATGCTGCGACACCCGAAGGAAAAAAGACGGCCAAGGAGAAAGCCCAGAAGATTCTGAAAGACATCAAGGGTGGAGCAAGCTTTGCTGCCAAGGCGCGGGAATTTGGCACGGACGGTACCGCCTCTACAGGTGGTGATCTGGGATGGTTCTACAAGGGTCAAATGGTTAAGCCATTTGACAATGCTGTCTTCGATGCCAAGAAAACAGGATTGCTCAACGACGTGGTGGAAACCGAGTTTGGTTATCACATCATCGAGGTTACCGGCACGAAGGACAATATGAGCTATCATGTGGCCACCATCGAGCGGACAATATCTCCGAGCGATGAAACACTTAATACAGCGCTTAGAAAGGCAGATTCTTTTGCAGCCGACCTGTCTGGTGTTGAGGAATTCAAAGAAAAGGCCAAGAAGGAAAATCTTGCTGTGTTTGATGCCAACGATCTTGGCACAGCCGAGCGCAGGATCAATAACCTGGGAGAAGCACGACAAATGATCACCTGGCTTTTCCGTGAAGCCAAGGTTGGCAAAGTGTCAACAGTATTTGACCTTACCGACACCTATGTTGTTGCTGTCATGACAGGTGAAACGGAAAAAGGCTTCAAGGATTTCGAAAAAGTAAAAGAAGAAATCACTCCGCTGGTTAAGAATATTGCCAAGGGTGAATACCTCAAAGCAAAACTCAAGGGAAAAACCGAACCACTCGAAGAGCTCGCCAAGCTTTACAGCCGCGATGCCGTGGTCAACTCATCCAGCGATCTAAAGATCAATACAAACACGTTGCCGAGCATCGGATTTGATCCCGTCGTTATCGGTGCTATTTTTTCACTGGAGAACGGAAAGAGGTCTGCTCCTCTCACTGGTGAAAATGGCATTGTCATTGCTGACCTGCAGAACAAGACGGAAGCTCCTGCCATAGGCGATTTCACCATGTTCAAGAATCAATTGATGCAAACGCTGACTGGTCGTGGTGGCTATTACATCACAGAAGCACTCAAGGAAGCGGCGAAAGTGGAAGACAAGCGTTACAAGTTTTATTAATTCTACCACTCACAACATTAACTGCCGCAGCCAAAAGTTGCGGCATTTTTTATGGATCCTAACTGGTTCATTGGCTTTCGCGAAAAACTCGACAAGCACTATGCATGGCCAGCCCTGTATATGTTTAAGTTTATCGTACCCACCGAAAAGAAAGAAGAACTTCGTCAGCTGTTTCCACTGCACGTTACCACCACAGAGAAGGCTTCGGGCAAGGGAAAATACACCAGCCTCACGTACCAGATGATGATGCCTTCCAGTGAATCGGTAATCGAAGTATACAAGAAAGTGGCGGTGATTGAGGGCGTCGTCGCTCTTTAGTTTGTCTGCCTTCGGTACGACAAAAATTGCGTAACATTATTGCGCAATCCCTATGTTATGTGGACAGAACAAAACAATGCGCTGAAGAAATCCTTCGTATTCAAGGATTTCAGTGAGGCATTCGGGTTCATGACCCGCGTTGCCTTTCTAGCCGAAAAACTCAACCATCACCCGACCTGGACAAACACCTGGAACCGGGTTGATATTGCACTGAGTACGCATGATGCGGGCAACACCGTGACAGACCTCGATCGCAAACTTGCTGAAGCCATTGACAAGATTGCCTAAGATTGACAGAAAGGTCGCATTACACCTCGTTCCAACGCCTATTGGAAACCGTGCTGATATTACTTTGCGTGCACTCGACATTCTGAAAACAGTCGATACCATTCTCGCTGAAGACACCAGGACATCAGGTGCACTACTTTCCCATTACGGCATTAAGACACCGCTGCAGTCTTTTCACATTCACAATGAACACGCCTCGGTTGACAAGATCATCCAGCGAATGCAGGCTGGCGCTATTTTCGCACTGGTGACTGACGCCGGAACACCTGGAATTTCCGACCCGGGATTCCTCCTTGTGCGTGCCTGTCATGAAAGTCAACTCCTTGTCGAGTGCTTGCCTGGGGCCACGGCGATCATTCCTGCACTTGTTCAGTCTGGATTCCCAACCGACCGATTTGTTTTCGAAGGATTCCTTCCTCACAAGAAGGGACGACAGACCATGCTCCGAATGCTGGCTGACGAACCACGGACAATTGTCCTGTTTGAATCACCGCACCGCCTGCTGAAAACGCTCGCTGAAATCCATGAACACTTGGGTCAGGAAAGAAGGGTGTCTGTTTCAAGAGAGCTCACCAAGATTCATGAAGAAACCTTTACGGGGACTGCAAGTGAAGCGATCACTCATTTTGGAAAGAAGGAAGTCAAAGGTGAGATTGTCATAGTGATCGATGCCAAAAAATAAAACACTCAGCCCTCTCCTCCTTGCGACCGCATCCACAGTGCTTTTGACTGGAGGCTGGTTGATGTCCTTTTTTCCGCTGCTGATCTTTCTTGGCCTTGCTCCACTTTTTGCCATTGTCGAGCGAGTGGATGCGAGAGGGCAGGTTCTTGAAAAAATGGAGTACATCCTGGTTGCCTTTAGCATATCTCTGGGAACGTTCGCTTTTTTGCGAGGACAATCCATCGCCTTCGCCCTGGTCGCGTCAATTTCTTGTACCATCGTTTTTGCAGGCTTTTCATGGGTCAGGCAAACATTAGGCAACCGGACAGGCACCATTACCATCATCATCTTTTGGCTTGCTATGGAGTACTTGTTTCTCAAGGTTTACCCTGAGCGCTCTTTTTTTCTCGCGGACTCTCTTTTATTACCAGGAGGCTGGGTAAAGTGGACAGCCTATACCGGCTATCTTGGCTCATCACTTTGGATCCTGGTAGTCAATTGGTGCCTGTACCAGGGGCTCCTCCAAGAGAATGGTCTTTCGCCCGCCTGGATAGTCACAGGAATTATTGCATGGATCGGGCCACTGGTGAGTTCCTATTTTCTCACCACCTCCCCCATTGTCCGTCAGGACATGGTCAATTTATATAGTGCATTACCGGCACACACGGATGTTGTCTATCTTGCGCGCGGTGAATGGGTGGTAAGGTCTTCAGCCTGGCTAACCGCGCTTATCCTGCTCTTCACCCTTGTCCGACGCCAAACAAGGAAACAATGATTCACTTGCCTGCTGTTGAAAAAGATGTCATGGGGCTGTGCCATGAGGTAGGTGAGTTTATTCATCTCGAGGGCCTTTCCTTTGATCGCTCCAGGATTCTTCAGAAAGAGGGATTCAACAATCTTGTATCCTATGTAGATAAGGAGTCGGAAAAGAAATTGGTGAGCACCCTCACAAGAATTATTCCGGGCTCAGGAGTATTGGGTGAAGAGGGGACCGCGATCGCAAGCTCCAACGGCTATCAATGGATCATCGATCCGCTGGATGGCACAACGAACTTTACTCACGGTTTACCACCCTTTGCCATATCCATCGGACTCACAAAGGGCGACAAGATTGTACTTGGGATTGTCTACGAAGTGACAAAGAGAGAGATGTTCCATACCGTGGAAGGGCAGCCTGCCTTCTGCAATGACGCTGAAATCCATGTATCCCGTATAGATTCACTCAACGAGAGTTTGCTTGCCACCGGATTTCCCTACTACGAATTTCCCAAGATGGAGGCCTATATGGACATCATACGGAAATTTCTCAGGCAGTCCCATGGTGTACGCAGGCTTGGGAGCGCTGCCACTGACCTGGCCTATGTTGCCAGCGGCCGGTTTGAGGGCTTCTTTGAATATAATCTCAACCCCTGGGACGTCGCGGCAGGGGCTTTTCTCGTTCAACAGGCTGGAGGAATTGTCACTGACTTTCGAGGCGGTGGGAATTTTCTGCATGGCAGGGAGATATGCGCGGCTTGCGGCATTCACCCATCTATGCAGGCCATCATTGCCCACGAGTGGGGCTATTGACAAATAAAACAACATCTTATGCAAATGCTTAGAATTCGTACGGCTATTCTCGTTTTGGTAACGCTCGTCGTTACCTGTGCTACCGGTCAGAATCTTACAGACCAGCTTCCGATTGCCCCGGAAATCAAAAAAGGCAAACTCAGCAATGGCCTTACATATTATATCCGTAAAAATGCCAGGCCCGAAAAGAAAGTAGAACTTCGGTTGGCCATCAAGGCGGGATCGATTCTTGAAGATGATGACCAGAGGGGTCTGGCGCACTTTACCGAACATATGGCATTTAATGGCAGCAAGCACTTCAAGAAGAACGACCTGGTGTCCTATCTCCAATCGCTCGGTGTTGAGTTTGGTGCCGACCTCAATGCATACACCGGGTTTGATGAAACCGTGTATATCTTACCCATTCCAACAGATAAGCCTGAAAACCTGGATAAAGGATTTTTGGTACTGGAGGACTGGGCAGGTGGGGTACTTTTTGATGCAGCAGAAATCGACAAAGAACGCGGTGTAGTCCTTGAGGAGGAACGCCTCGGAAAGGGCGCTGATGAGCGAATGAACAAAAAAGCCCTGCCTGCCATTCTGCAAGGATCAAAATATGCCGACCGGATTCCCATCGGCACTACGGAAATTCTGAAAACCTTCAAGCCGGAGACCATCAAACGATTTTATAAGGACTGGTACCGGCCAGATCTCATGGCTGTCATTGTGATTGGAGATATTGACCCTACAACAGCAGAGGGCTTAATCAAAAAGCATTTTGAAAAGCTCAAACCAAACCCCCAGGCAAAAAAACGTGAGTATGCGAAGATTCCGCCACGCGCGAAATCGGAAGGCCTTGTCGTTACTGATCCCGAAGCAACCAATCATATCCTTCAGATATTCTATGCGACCAGTGAATCAAAAGTACAATCAACCATTGGCGACTACCGTGCAGGCATTGTGAAATCGTTGTCGGGGCAAATGCTGAACCTGAGGATGCAGGAACTAACGCAGAAACCAAATCCACCGTTCCTTTTTGGCGGAGGCAGCCGCAGTGAGTTTGTTCATGGTTATGAGTCTTACTTTGGAATGGCTGCTGTCGGTCAGGCAGGGTATGTGCAAGCAATCGAAGCCCTGATTGTTGAAAATGAACGAGCCAGAAAATTCGGGTTTTCGGCATCTGAACTTGATCGGGCTAAAAAGTCCTTCCTTCGGGGAATGGAACGCGGCTATAATGAACGCGACAAGACTGAGTCTGCCGATTTCGCCGATGAGTATATACGCAACTTTCTCAGTGATGAACCTATACCCGGTATTGAAAATGAATATGCCTACTACAAGCAATTCATGGAGGGCATCACCCTTCAGGAGGTCAACACCTTTACCGCTGCCAATATTCCTTCCTCTTCAGAGAAAAAACTTGTTCTGTTCCAGGGTCCTGGCAAAGCTGATTTTCAAATACCCACCAACGAGGAACTGTTGGCTGCTGTGACCAGGGCTGAACAACTTCCTGTAACAGCTTACGAAGAAAAAGTTGTTGCTGCTTCCCTTATGGCAACAGTCCCTGCTCCGGGAAAAGTAGCTGGTGAAAAACGCCTCGCTGAAATCGATGTAGACCAGATCAATCTTTCCAATGGAGTGACCGTGATGCTGAAGCGCACAGATTTTAAAAACGATCAGGTCATTCTGTCAGGATTCAGGTATGGCGGCTCCTCACAGTATGGCAATGCTGATGTTAACAATGCTCAATATGCGGCTACCCTCGTTTCTCAAATGGGTGTCGGCAACTTTACACCGACCGACCTTCGCAAAGTGCTCGCTGGAAAAACAGCTTCAGCTGCCCCCAGGATATCGATACTCTCAGAGAGCATGAGTGGCCAATCAGGCACTGCAGATGTTGAAACCATGCTCCAACTCGTCCACCTCTACTTCACTGCACCACGGAAGGATTCCGATCTGTTTGCTTCATTCACTTCGCGGCAAGTCGGCATGATACAGAATATGATGGCTGATCCGAGAACCATCTTCCAGGACTCCGTGAGTCGCATGATGTATGGCGGGCACCCAAGGGCGCCGAGATTCCCCAGGCCAAAAGATTTTGAGACCCTTTCCATCGACCGCGTGATGGAAATTTATAAGGAACGATTTGGCAACGCCAACGGATGGACGTTTGTCATCGTTGGAAGTTTTGACCCCGCCGCCATCAAATCCCTCGTGGCAACATACCTGGGGTCATTACCCTCCACAGGCCCTGCGGCCAGTTTCAAAGATCTCGGCATCCGGCCGGTCAAAGGGGTCGTGAAAAAAGAAATTCACAAAGGAAAGGAACCGCAAAGCCTCATCTCTATAGCCTTCACCGGAGAGACACCATTCGTTGCCGAGGAACAGTTGAAGCTCCAGGCCCTGCTCGACTTGATGGATATAAAATTCACAGAGACATTGCGCGAACAACTCGGCGGTGCCTATACCTCCCAGATTGGAGGAACCCTCAGTAAGAATCCTTACAACAATTACACAATCAACATGGCCATTCCCTGTGGTCCGGAAAATGTTGATAAGCTGATTCAGGCATCATTGGGTGAAATCGAAAAAGTAAAATCAAAGGGCCCTGCTCCGGCCGATCTTGAGAAGGTCAAGGTGGCATTCGCCAAGCAGCACCAGGAAAACCTGAAGGACAACAGTTATTGGGTGAGTGTGCTTCAGCGAAGCGTCGAGCAATCAACGAATCCTCTGAATGTCCTGACGGTTGAAAAAAGACTGCAGGATCTCACGGTCAAGGATATTCAGGACCGGGCTAAAAAGTACTTCAATATGAATAACTACTTTCAAGCTGTCCTTTATCCTGAAAAATAACTGAGGTTTGTGACGAAAGTTGCTTTTGCGCATTTAAGAATCCAATGAGATATATCCTGCTTTTGACCATTGTTGTGCTTGCAACAGCCTGCGGTTCGGACACAAAGAACCTTTCGCAGGCCAAAGGCGTACCCGGTGACCTTTACATCGTCATGGACTCCGCACAGCGTAAAGGGAAAATCGGTACGCTCCTGGATTCTATTCTTGGAACCGATATGGCTGGCTTGCCACGGAAGGAATCCATTTTCAAACTTCACTGGGTGGATGCGCGCCGACTCAACTATATACTGAAAGAAAGGAGGAACATGATCTACGTGATGACACTTGATCAGCGAACGCAAGGCGCTTCCATCATTCGTGCCCAGTTCACTCCACAGTCCATCAAAATGATCCAATCGGATCCCAGCTTGTTCATGTTCACAGCAACCAACGTAAACGCCCGGGGTCAGGAAGTTGCCTATCTGTTTGGCAGCGATGAAGCCACGCTGGCCGCCAACCTTCGCAAACAAGGCTCCAAGCTCGTCTCCTATTTTGATATTAAGGAACGAGAACGGCTTGGTGTGTTTCTTTTTAAGTCAGGGACCGTGAAGGGGGTGAGTGATATCCTTGAAAAGAAGTTTCAGTGCACCATGAAGATTCCTTTTGGATACAAACTGGTGGATTATACGGATGATTTTCTATGGGTGAGGCAATCCAATCCGAGAGATGACAAGATATTGTTCATTGCGCGAAAGCCATATGCATCACAGACCGACTTTAGTATCGATAACCTCATTAAGTTTCGCGATGATGTCTGTC
Source organism: Cyclobacteriaceae bacterium (assembly GCA_016787625.1). Taxonomy (GTDB): domain Bacteria; phylum Bacteroidota; class Bacteroidia; order Cytophagales; family Cyclobacteriaceae; genus ELB16-189. The sequence continues at coordinate 14,236 of JAEUUD010000006.1, read as the reverse complement.
GTAAAAACCTGTTTGCCGACCCCGATGATCCAGAATCATACTTATTGACGGAGACCAGTGTTCCCTACATTCCGGTTACGGCAGATACCATCAATTTTAATGGTCGCTTTGCCATTCAGTTGCGAGGATTGTTCAAGAGTCATACACCCGGATTGGGAGGACCGTTCCATGGTTATGCAGTCGTTGATGAAAAGACACAGCAGTTCTTCTACATTGAGGGGTTCACCATAAGTCCTTCCCGGGATCAAAGAGAAATCATCCGTGAACTGGAGACCATTCTCTTTACCTTTCGGACAAGTTCCGAAATTGCCGCCGAGAAGGCACCCGCCCCTTAATCAGCCTCTCCGGCAGCCGATCCAGCATTCCGAAAAACAGCTGAAAAGCTGGTGTTGTTAATGAATCCATTAACTTAGCTGGCTTATAATCAGACTGACATGTCGATCAAAATTCGGAAAGAGGACGCGTTGAATTACCACATGAATGGGCAGCCCGGAAAAATCGAGGTGGTCCCAACGAAGGTGCTTACTTCACAGCTCGATCTTGCCCTTGCCTACTCTCCTGGCGTTGCCGAACCGTGCAAGGAAATCGCCGTCAACAAGGAAGACGTTTACAAGTACACGTCAAAAGGAAACCTGGTTGCAGTAATCAGCAATGGAACGGCAGTGCTCGGCCTGGGCAACATTGGCCCGGATGCTGCCAAGCCTGTGATGGAAGGAAAAGCTGTACTATTCAAAAAGTACGCTGGCATCGACAGCTTTGACATTGAGATTAATGAATCTGATCCTGATGAATTCATAAAAATTGTACGGTCCCTCGAACCAACATTTGGCGGCATCAATCTGGAAGACATTAAAGCGCCGGAATGTTTCAAGATCGAAGCAGCACTGCGGGAGCAGATGAATATCCCCATCATGCATGACGACCAGCATGGGACAGCCATCATTTCCAGCGCCGCCCTGCTCAACGGACTTGAACTGGTAGGCAAAAAACTTTCTTCCATAGTGATGGTGGTTAATGGAGCAGGCGCGGCGGCCGTTTCTTGCACAAAACTCTACCTGGAACTGGGGCTAAAACCCGAAAACCTCATCATGTGCGACAGCAAGGGCGTCATCCGCAAGGACCGCAAGGACCTTGACGACATCAAAGCGGGTTTTGCTACCAGCAGAAAAGTCAATACGCTCCAGGAAGCCATGAAAGGTGCTGATGTTTTCGTCGGCCTGTCTAAAGCCAACATTCTGACTCCGGCCGACATCATGGCTATGGCCAAAGATCCAATCGTCTTTGCGCTGGCCAACCCTGATCCCGAAATCGCCTACGATGTTGCCAGGAAGACCCGGCCCGACCTGATCATGGCTACCGGAAGATCCGATCATCCCAACCAGGTCAACAACGTTCTTGGATTCCCTTACATTTTCAGAGGCGCTTTGGACGTGCGCGCCACAGAGATCAATGAAGAGATGAAGCATGCCGCTGTCAGGGCGCTGGCCAATCTTGCCAAAGAACATGTTCCAGATAGTGTGATGCTGGCATACAATGCTGACAAAATTGAGTTTGGAAGAGACTACCTCATTCCCAAACCTATGGATACGCGCCTGATCACGACCATCGCGCCTGCCGTAGCCAAGGCAGCCATGGATTCAGGAATGGCCACGCAACCCATTACTGATTGGGGGCTCTACCATCAACAATTGCAAAAGCGAATTGGCATTGACAGAAAATTGATCAACAACCTCATCGACCGGGCCAAAAGTTCTCCCAAACGGGTTGTGTTTGCCGAAGCAGAGAACCACAAGATTCTAAAGGCAGCACAGATCGTCCAAGATGAAGAAATTGCCATCCCTATTTTACTGGGCAATCGGCAGATCATCGAGCGAATGATCAAGGAGCATAAACTTGAGCTTAACCAATGCACAATCGTTGATCCTCGCGAAGATCGTGAGCGTGATGAACGCTATGCTAATGCATACTATGAAAAAAGGCAGCGCAAGGGTGTGACTTTGATTGATGCCAAGCGGGCTGTGCGTGACCGTAATGTCTATGGGGCTTTGATGGTGGATTTTGGAGAGGCCGATGCCCTGATTTCCGGCTTGACGCGTGACTACTCGAAAACCATCCTGCCATCCCTTCAGATTATCGGGATGCGTCCGGGGGTGAGAAGGGTTGCGGGCATGTACATCATTCTCCACAAGACCGGCACGTATTTCTTCGCAGACTGCACCGTGAATGTTAATCCAACAGCGGAAGAATTGGTTGACATCATCGGTGTTACCGCAAGGGGTGCGCGTTTCTTTGAGACGGAGCCAAGAATAGCTATACTTTCCTATTCCAACTTCGGATCCAGCAAAGGTGAAGTACCCGACAAGACAAGAGAGGCCGTTCGCCTTGCGAAAATAAAATTCCCTGAACTCGTGATCGAAGGAGAAATCCAGGCCAACGTTGCCCTGAATACGGAACTGCAGCAAGAGTTGTATCCCTTCAGTGCGCTTGCCAAAGAAGGCGCCAACACACTGATATTCCCGGATCTCACATCAGCGAACATCGCTTACAAACTACTGATGGAAATTGGCGGCGCCGAAACCATTGGTCCGGTTCTGCTGGGTATGCGCAAGCCTGTGCACATTCTTCAGGTCGGAAGCTCCATCAGGGAGATTGTCAACATGACATCCATTGCTGTGGTCGATGCGCAGATCAAGGAAGAGATCGCCATGGAAACAGAAAGAAAGTAGAAGAAGAATTTCCGCTGACCATGATTGCATATCTTCGGGGCAAGCTTGTACACAAAGAGCCGACGCACGTCATCATCGATGTCGGCGGCATCGGATATCAGGCGTCGATATCTTTCAATACATTTTCAGAAATCAAAGACAAGGAAGACATCCGGCTTGCTACCTACCTGCATGTTCGTGAAGATGCTCATCTCCTTTATGGGTTCGCTTCAGACGCAGAGAAGTCGATGTTCCTCAATCTGATTTCTGTCAATGGGGTAGGTCCCAATACCGCTATGGTTATGTTATCCTCTTTGCCGCCAGCCGAGTTGCGCGCAGCCATTCTACGGGATGACGCGGCCACCCTTCAGGCGGTGAAGGGAATAGGCGGTAAAACCGCCCAGAGGCTCATTTTAGAGCTTAAGGATAAGCTCCGCAAGAGTCCCGGGGATGCTCAGTCAACTTTACCAGGAGCCACAAGCAATACCAACCGTCAGGAGGCGTTAACAGCCTTAATGACCCTCGGTATATCCAGGTCAGCGGCAGAGAACAGCATAGACGCTGTTTTAAGAAAATCAGGAAATACCATTAGCTTAGAAGATTTAGTCAAACAAGCACTTAAAAACGCTTAGCGTACGTTTGAGCTACCTAAACCGGACAGCGCAGTTCACCCTCGGACTAGGGATGACATTCGTGTCATTCCTTGTGCCTTATCATGCGGATGCGCAGGTTCAGCAAGACTCGACAAGGAAAGACTCCGTTAAGTATCGTCCGCTCTTTCGACCATCCTTCAAACCATCTGACCGGTATGGTGATCCTTTCTCTAACTATGGTACGCAATCACCGCTCTTTCTAAAAGACCCAAAGACTTTATCGCTCGAGATCCTCCCTGATACGGGTCGTACCTTTACGATCTACGAACGTTTTGGTCCTATCAACTACCGGTCGCCATCATACATGACTTTTGATGAGGCTAATCAGTACCAGAACAACACCATATTAAAAGGCTACTGGAAAAGTCGAAGCCAGGCCCTCGACGGTGAGAGTGCCGTCAGCAGCAGAAACCTTCTCCCCAAGTTGTACACCAGTCCACTGCTGGACAGGATCTTCGGAGGCAGCTATGTTGAACTTATCCCACGAGGGTTTGTCACCCTTGACTTCGGCGCCCAATGGCAACAGATTCAGAACCCTGCTATTCCCATCCGCCAGCAGACCAACGGCGGATTTGAATTCGATCAGCAGATCAATCTTGCTGTCACCGGTAAAGTCGGAGAGAAACTAAAAATCACGACGAACTTCGATAACAACAATTCATTTGATTTTCAGAATCAGATGAAGGTCGAATACACTGGCTTCAAGGAGGATATCCTTAAGAAGCTGGAAATCGGTAACGTGAGTCTTCCGTTAAACAACAGCCTGATCACAGGTGCGCAAAATCTTTTTGGAATCAAGGGGCAATTCCAATTCGGAAAACTTTTTGCAACGGCCATCGCCACGACCCAGCGCGGCAAACAATCCACGATCACCATCAACGGCAGCCCGGACGGCGCCACACAAGGCCGGCCTTTTGAAATCGTTGGATCCAACTATGATGAAAACAGGCACTTCTTCCTCGCTCAGTTTTTCCGCGACAATTTTGAGAAGTGGCTGGGCACATTACCACAGATTACTTCTGGCGTCAACATTGTTCGCGTCGAGGTTTACTTGCTGAACCGACAGAATGATACCCAAACCCTTCGTGATGTCGTAGGCTTAATGGACCTCGGTGAATCCGACAAGGCCTATCGAAAGGACTACTACGTCACCAATGTTCCTGATGGATCACCAGCTGACAACAACAATAACAACCTTTATTCTCAGGCCAGTCAATTGCCCCTGCAATCGGATGGCATTGATGAGCAGCTACAGAATCTCTTTGGTGGAGAACCAGCCGGAAGGCCTTTTGTGAACGGAACCGATTATGAAAAAATCACCAGCGCCCGAAAACTCGCACCGACAGAATACATCTTCAACAAAGAGCTTGGGTACATCACGCTTCAGCGGAAGCTGCAGAACGACGAAGCGGTTGCTGTTGCTTTTGAATACACCTACAATGGAAGAAAATACAAAGTGGGTGAGCTTTCCGAAGATTATTCCAACAAAGGTGAAAAGGAAGTTGTCTACCTGAAAATGCTCAGGCCACGAAAGATTGCACCCAAAGACAACTTCGGCACCATTCTTCCCACCTGGGACCTGATGATGAAGAACATCTACAACCTCAACGTAACCCAGCTTCAGCGTGAGGGGTTTCAGTTAAGGGTGATCTACAGGGATGACCGCACAGGTATCGACAATCCACAGCTTCAGGATGGCGACGTGGCACGTACCAAACAGCTCATTGAAGTTTTTGGTCTTGACCGGCTGAATCCCTACAACGATCCGCAGCCCGACGGCAACTTTGACTATGTCGAACGCATCACCATCAATCCGGAAACGGGGATGATCATTTTTCCTTACCTCGAGCCTTTCAATACGGCCCTTCGGAACCTCTTCAAGCTTGAGCCAAATGCCAATACCCGACAACTGCTCACGCAGAAGTATGTATATGACACGCTCTACAGAACCACCAAAGCTGAAGCGGAACTTGTCGCCACCAAAAACAAATTCTACATCACGGGTTCTTTCAAGGCTGGCGCTGGAAAAGACATCATCATCCAGGGCTTCAATATCTCACCAGGGTCTGTCAAGGTGTATGCCGGCGGTACGCCACTCAGGGAGCAGGTAGACTATACGGTTGACTACACTTTTGGAAAAGTCACCATCCTCAACGAAGGGATTCTCAGTTCAGGAAAAACGATCAGTATCAATTACGAACAGCAGGATCCATTTGCCTTTCAAACGCGGTCACTCCTCGGAACACGGTTTGACTACAAGCTGAATGAGGATGTCAACATTGGCTCAACCTTTCTCTATTATAATGAACGGCCTTTGATTACCCGAAACCTGATCGGCAATGAGCCTGCACAAAACATCCAGTACGGCGTTGATGTCAACCTGCGCAAGAATTCAAGATTGCTGACCAAGATGGTCGATGCCCTGCCCTTTCTTCAAACCAAAGAACAATCCTCTTTTACCCTCAATGCGGAGTTTGCACAACTCTTACCCGGTACTTCGAATATCGTTGACGGAGATGGCACGTCCTTCATCGATGACTTCGAAAACACGGCCACTCCTTACAGCATGCTTAACCCTGTTGGATGGAAACTGGCGCATACACCGGCTGACCCGCGGTTTGACTTGTCTTCGGTGGCCGGCGCCAAAGATGATGTCAGGGCAGGTTACCGCAGGGCGAAATTAGCGTGGTATCAGATCGACAACTTGTTTTATCGTGAGTCAAGTCAGTTTAAACCCAATAACATAACTTCCAAGGACCTGGAGAACCACTATGTGCGCCCTGTGCTTCCACAGGAAATATTCCCGTACAAGGATCCTTATGTAGGAAATTTTTATGAACAGATCCTTGACCTGGCGTACTATCCTTCTGAAAGAGGTCCTTACAATTTCAATCCCGACCTCAATCCTGATGGTACGCTGAAAGACCCCATCAACAACTGGGCCGGCATTACCACGGCGATACGCACGGAAGTTGACTTTGACAAGTCGAATGTTGAGTATGTGGAGTTCTGGCTGATGGATCCTTTCATCAACAACCCAAAAGGCGTGATTGATGACGGTATCAACGAACCGAAATCCAATACCACCGGCGGAAAACTCATCTTCCACCTGGGTAGTATCTCCGAAGACCTTATGAGGGATGGTAAGCATGCCTTTGAAAATGGTCTTCCTACGGATGGAAATCTATCGGCCGGGGGCGTAACCGTCAACAATTGGGGAGCCGTTACCAATCAGCAGTACCTGAACAATGCTTTCAACAATGACCCGGCAGCGCGCACCAACCAGGATGTCGGTCTTGACGGGGTTAACAATTCGCGTGAGGAACAATTATTCCAGGACTTTATCAACCTTGTCAATGGATCCGCCAAGCCGGTTGTCCTGGAAGATCCATCGGCGGATGACTTCAAGTACTTCCTGGGCCCTGATCACGATGCCAATAACGCGAAGATCCTCGAGCGATATAAGAAGATCAACGGCTTAGAGAACAATTCGCCTGTGGTAACGTCCGATCAGGCTTTTGCACAATCAGGATCGAACATTCCCGAAAACGAAGACCTCAACCAGGACAACACGCTCACAGAGCTGGAGGAGTACTATGTATTCAACCTGGATCTTAAGCCTGGACAGATTGACGTGGGTCAGAAGTACATCGTTGACAAGATCACTCCCGAAGGATACACCGATGTGACCTGGTACCTTGTCCGTATTCCCATCAGGCAGTTTGAAGAAAAGGTTGGCGCCATTAACGGTTTCAAATCGATCCGGTATGCCCGCATGATGCTGACCGGATTCAGGGAGCCCGTTGTGCTTCGGTTCTCCAATTTCCGGGCTGTTGGAAATCGTTGGAGGCGTTATACCGCAAGGCTTTCACAGCCGCAGTTCAGTGAAGAACTTGAACCTAACCTGGATAACTTTTCGGTGTCAGTAGTGAATGTGGAAGAAAACGGAAAGGGAAACAATGAGAAACCTGCCTATGTACCCCCACTTGCACGCGACCGCGATATTACGTCCACCATCCAGCGCCGGCTCAACGAGCAGTCCGTTCAGATGTGTGTCACCAATCTCGAAGACGGTGATGGACGCTCCATTTATAAGAACGTCAGCTTTGATTTTTTCAACTATGGCAGGATCAAAATGTTCCTTTCTGCACATGGCACCGGACTTCAGGACAATCAACTGGTGGCCTTCCTCCGGTTGGGAACAGATTTCGACCAGAACTATTATGAAATTCAGCTTCCCCTCAAGATCACACCAAACGGGAACAATCCCAATCCTGACGTTGTGTGGCCGGAAGCCAACCAGATTGACCTGGACCTCAACGAGCTGTATGCCTTGAAAGCCTCCCGTGACCGGGAAACTTTTCCACTGGATCAACTTTATCCGCTGGCCGGGCCCAAGCAGGTTGGCAGGCATGGCATCAGGATATTTGGAAGGCCGGATCTGAGCCAGGTAAAGCTCATGATGATTGGAGTGGTCAATCCCCGTGACGACACCAAGCCACTAAGCGTGTGTCTGTGGGCCGACGAGATGCGGCTGACAGACTTTGACCGGACGGCCGGATGGGCTGTCAACGGCGTGTTAAACGCCAAACTTGCTGACCTCGGCAACCTGACCACCTCTTTAAGACACATTACCTACGGCTTCGGCGGCGTACAATCCAAAATATCGGAACGCGCCCGGGGAACAACCACTTCCTTTGATATTTCCGCTAACATCCTTGTTGAGAAACTCCTTCCACGAAACACGGGTCTCAAGATCCCTATGTTTGTCAGCTACGAGAAAACCACCATCAATCCCAATTTCGATCCGGCTAATCCAGACATGCGTATCTCAGCGATGGAGAAGTCCTTCGTCACAGACGCCGAACGGGAAAACTACCTGAACCTCATTCAGGATGTTGCCATCCGACGAAGTTTGAACTTCGTCAACGTACGAAAGACCAAGGTCAAGAAGGATTCGCCAAGCAGGCTATACGATATCGAAAACTTTGCTTTTACCTACACGTTCAGCGAAGCAACGAGGACAAATTTCAATCTTCAGGAAAGCACTCAGCGAAACCAGAAAGGCTCGGTAGCCTGGCAGTACAATCCTAAGGTCAAGGCCCTCGAACCTTTTGCCAAGGTCTTCAAGTCGAAATGGCTTGCGTTAATCAAAGACTTCAATATCAACCTGATCCCCAGTACAATCTCTGTAAGGGGAGAATTGGATCGATCGTTCAACAAAATTGTCTACAGAAACTCCAACGAAGCTGAAACAAAATCAACGGCAAACATTCAGAAGTACTTTCTGTTTAACCGGTTCTACAACTTGCATTGGAACCTCGCCAAGTCGCTCACTCTGGACTATGCAGCAAGGGTGAATGCGATCATTGACGAACCCGATGTCGATCCCGCTGGCGGATATTCTCAGAAACTCAACAGGTATGTTTCTGCAGAAGAGTACAAGGATTCAGTTATTACCAACCTTAAAAAATTCGGCAGAAAGAAAAACTTCGAGCAGACCATTACAGCCAACTACACCGTTCCATTTGACAAGTTGCCCTTGACAGACTGGCTGGGCATGGAGTACCGGTACAACGTGGGATATTTTTGGAAGGCAGGCCCTGTCGAACGATCCGACAGTCTGAAGTTGGGTAATATCATCCAGAACACGCGCGATCAGGGTTTCAATGGGCGCATCGACCTTACAAAACTATACAACAAGGTTGGATACCTGAAGAACATCAACACACCAAAGAGGAAACCCACGCCCACTGAAAAGGCTAAGGCCAAACCGGATACCGTCAAGCAGCCGCCCAATTACGCAGCCATCAATACGTTTCTTCGCTTGCTGATGTCGATGCGAAGCATTACAGGAACCTACAATATTACCCAGGGGACGATCCTGACAGGCTTTACCGGCACTCCTGATGCCTTGGGTATGGACAACACATTGGATGCGCCAGGCTGGGGTTTCATTCTCGGTAGCCAGGATCCCGATATTCGCTTCAAAGCCGCAGAAAAAGGCTGGCTGACAAAAGCTCCAACCCTTACCGCACCCTTTGTACAAAATGATACACGCGATCTTGGCATTCGAACGGCCCTCGAGCTCTCAAGCGATTTCAAGATTCAGCTGGATGTAAAGAAAACAACGACCTCGTCGTTCCAGGAAATTTTTCGATTCGATCCTGATCCCACCATCAACGACTATGTCGAACTCAGTCCCAGCAGAACGGGGAGCTACCGGATATCCACAATTTCCATTGGGACGGCCTTTGAAAACAATTCCAGCCTGACGTCAACGGTATTCAAGCAGTTTGTTGACAACATAGGCATTGTTCAACAACGGTTTTCCCAGATCACCGGCAACGGCTATGAAGGCAAATCACAGGACGTTTTGATTCCCGCATTTATGGCGGCCTATACAGGCAAGGATGCAAACAAAGTCGGCTTGTCGCCTTTCCCATCAACACCATTGCCTAACTGGAGAATGGATTATTCAGGACTCAACAAGATTGGGGCTCTGAAAGATGCGTTTCAGTCCATCAGCATCACGCATGCTTACTCCTCTACTTATTCTGTCACCAACTTTACCAACTCACTCGAATACAGCAACGTGACCAACAACATTCCCCTCTCTGATTACAATGACGGCATCTATGCTTCCGTTCTGAACAGTCAGAATCAACTCATTCCCGTCTACGTCATCAGCCAGGTGATGATCTCAGAACAATTTGCTCCACTGTTTGGCGTCAGCGTGAGGACGAAAAGCAAACTTACAGCAAGGTTTGAGTACAAGACCAAACGCGACCTCTCTCTTAATGTTTCTAACGCGCAGATCACAGAGGTAAACGCCAAAGACTGGTCGTTGGAGGTGGGGTTCATCAAGAACAACATGAAGTTGCCGTTTAAGAGCCAGGGAAGAACCTTGACGTTGAAAAATGAAATCAATTTCCGACTGAACATTAGTGTTACCAACAATCAAACCATCCAGCGAAAGATCGATGAGGTAAACACGATCACCAATGGAAACGTCAACATCCAGGTGCGTCCCAACGTCAGCTACACGGTCAACAGTAAGCTCAACATCCAGGTGTATGTCGACAGCAATGTGAATGAGCCGCTGGTCTCCAATTCATTCCCCCGGTCAACAACCAGGGTTGGCGCAAAGATTCTCTTTAACCTCTCTCAAAACTGAGTCAGCCTCGTCCGGTGATGGGCTTCTGCCCTTGCTCGCACGAATTCCCATTTCTCCATTACCTATTTTACCCCTATTTTTGTTCACCAAATTTGAACACAACAACATGAACATCCCGGCAGATCTCAAGTACACAAAAGACCACGAATGGATTCTTATTAAAGGCAACACAGCCACCGTCGGAATCACAGATTTTGCCCAAGGCGAGCTTGGCGATATTGTCTATATCGACATATCCACCGTTGGACAGGACGTCAATCAACATGAAGTCTTCGGCACGGTTGAAGCTGTGAAGACCGTGAGCGACCTGTTCATGCCAGTCTCAGGAAAGGTTCTCGAAGTCAACAAGGTGCTGGATGGAAGTCCGGAAAAGGTGAATGGCGATCCTTACGGCGACGGATGGATGGTGAAAATTGAAATGAAAAATCCTGCCGAAGTATCCGGTTTGCTCACTGCCGCACAGTACAAGGAACTTATTGGCAAATAGGTTGTTCTTTAAACAAGCAACTGAACCAGCTTGATCGAACTTCCAGTCATACCTGAAGAAACCCGCAAGCGCAAGCCCAACTGGCTTCGTGTAAAATTGCCAGTGGGTCCTGAATACGCCCATGTACGGAAGCTTGTTGATACGCACAAACTCCACACGATCTGTGAAAGCGGAAATTGCCCCAACATGGGAGAATGCTGGGGAGCAGGTACTGCAACATTCATGATCCTTGGAAACGTCTGTACCCGTAGCTGCACGTTTTGTGCAGTAGCAACAGGAAGGCCGACAGAATACGATGCGGACGAACCTCGACGGGTAGCGGAAGCGATTAAGCTCATGAATGTGAAGCATGCCGTCATCACTTCCGTCAACCGCGATGAGCTCAAAGACCGCGGAGCCGAAATCTGGTATCAAACAGTCGTAGAAACAAAAAAATCAAGTCCGATGACAACCATCGAGACGTTGATCCCTGATACGAAGGGTAATTGGGACGCCCTGCACCGGATGATTGACGGCGGGCAGGAAGTTGTTAGCCACAATATGGAAACGGTAGAGCGGATGTACCGCAGGGTACGTCCACAAGCCAAGTATGAACGCAGCCTCGAACAACTTCGTCGCATCCGGGAAGCCGGCAAGCGGACGAAGAGCGGCATCATGCTGGGTGTAGGCGAGACACAGGAAGAGGTCTTCAAAGCCATGGATGACCTGGCCGCAAATGGACTGATGATCCTCACACTGGGGCAATATCTACAGCCGACCAAAATGCACCTTGAAGTCGCCGAGTATGTTCATCCTGATGTTTTTGCGATGTACAAAGAAGAGGGACTCAAGCGAGGTCTCCGCTATGTCGAATCAGGCCCCCTGGTGAGGTCATCCTACCACGCAGAGAGGCATGTGAATGTTCCGCTTTAGTACACAGCGGCTCCCTTGATATTTTTTGACAGCACGTCCAGCAGCCTCAGCTGATTGGAGGCCCTGACCAGGTTCTGCTCAGGGTAAGAGATGTGATAGTAAACGTTACCCCTCAGGAAGTCGGCCAGAAACCTCAGCGCCATGATATAGGTCATCATGGGTCCTGCCAACGGTATCGCACGTCGCTCCACTTCTGTCATCACAGGTCCCATTTCCGAGAGATAGCCTTCCAGCAGCGCGTCGTAAATCTCTTTTCTGAAAGAAATCTTGTCCAATGATCTTTCTTCCTCACTCACGGGACTAACAAAAGTGCGTACCATGTCGCCAAGATCATAGAGGATGTACCCGGGCATGAGCGTATCCAGATCGATAACGCCGGATGTTGATCCTGTCACGCGATCGAACAGCACATTATTAATCTTCGTGTCATTGTGCACAATCCTCAATGGCATCATTCCCGGCGCTGTTAGCGTCCTGTACATGTCAACAAGCGGATACGCTCGCTTGCAGGCATCGACAAGCTCCCTTGCTTCACTCATGTGAGTATCATTTGAGCACGCATCCTCAAACTGTTCCCATCGCATGGTCAGGTCATGGAACCTCGGTATCGTCGGTCGAAAGCCCTGAACGTTGATGCCTTCCAGTTTACGCGTCAGGCGTGCGAATTCACTCGCGGCATGGAATGCCTGTTCTTTCGTTGAGACGCTGTCTATGGTGATGGTATTCCCGATGAAAGGAAAAAGTCGCCAGGGAAAACCCTCCGCATCGTATTCCATTTCCTTTCCGGAAACCGAGCGGATACATGTCAGAAAATTATAGTCCGGACAGGTTCTACTGAGGTAGTCCGAAGCCATGCGAAGGTTTGACGCAATGAGCTCCGGCTGACGAAACACGTTCTTGTTGACTCGCTGAAGGATAAAATTCTTTTGTCCTTCCAGTTTGTAGGTGAGATGGATGTGTCCTGACCCAATCCGTTCAATCATGAAATCTTCAGGACGAAGGCCAAACAATGGCAATATGGTGTCCGTCATCCCAGCCATTTGATGCGTTGCTCGTCCGTTAAGTTGCCGCCGCAGATGATCGTAGCCACCCGCTGACCGGCGAACCGCGATTTATTCTCAATCAATGCGGCTATGCCCACTGCTCCTGACGGCTCAACCACCAAACCCGTGTGGTGATGAAGCAGGCGCATGGCTTCAAGGATAGAAGCTTCACTAACTGTCACGACATCCTCGGCCAGCGGCTTCATATCAGCAAGCGCTTGTGGAATAGGAAGCCTCACGCCAATTCCATCAGCGATTGTTTGAATGGATTCGTGATTGACGACTCGGCCGCTCTTCCATGATTCAGCCATGGCCGGAGCCCCGGAAGCCTGAACGGCGATCCGTTTTGTCTGTGGACTCGCATCCTTGAAAACTGTGGCAATACCATTAAATAATGCGCCATTGCCAAGGGCAACCAGGATCACATCAAATTTCATATGGTTGACAAGTTCCAGCCCGATGGTGCCGGCACCTTCCACCGTTTCGATCGCCAGGGCATCTTCAATCATGTCGATTCCCAATCTGGAAGCCTCTTTCCTTGCAACCTCTTTCGATCCATCAAAATCTTCACCCTGAAGAATAACTTCTGCGTCAAGGGCGCGCATGCGCTCAATCTTCAGGGGATTGGCCTTAGTCGCAGCGTACACGATCAACTTAATACTTCGCTTTCTGCATGCATAGGCCATTGCCTGGCCAAAGTTTCCGGCACTTGCACATACGATCGGTGATTGGTTCTTCCTTTGCGATAACAGATAGTCAGCGCCCCTGCCTTTGAAAGACCGAATGGGGTTGGTTGTTTCGACCTTCAGGGTCACGGATACACCAAGCACAGCGCTCAGCGATTCACATTCATACTGGGGTGAATGCAGGAATACCGGATCAATCTGATGGCTTGCCTGCCTGATTCGCTCCAGCGAAATTCTCGATGCCTCCACGCGCTACAACTACCAAAGCTTGCTTGGATAAACACCTGCTTTGACAAGCTGTAGAATTTTCCCGGATACCTCTTGTTTATCTTCCTTGTAGGTAACGCCAAACCAGGTTGTCCCGCCGGAGATGATTCTGACACGACCTCTTTTTTGTTTGATCATTTCATTGACGAGAAGTGCGATATAAAATTCAGCTGATGGGTTCTGAATATTCTTCTCAACAAAATTCCTGAACATTTCTTCCGCCAGGGGAAATGCGCTGGGTTGAAAACCCCAGCAGTTCATTGAAACCGGGAACTCGGGACTGAGTTCCCGATCTCCTGTGCTTTC
>JAEUUD010000069.1 GCA_016787625.1 Cyclobacteriaceae bacterium | reverse complement strand
TACTTTCAGTTGGCCATTGGCAGCAGCCAGGGTGAGAGCTACGAGTTCGATCTGGATGCGTTCACCAAGCGGTTCAACTTCAGAGCATCGGCAGCATTCTCGGCATTGAAAAAGCTTGACGAAGAAGGCCTCATTCAATTCAATGAAGGGTTCTATCGACCATCCAAACTGCACATCACTGCCGATAAGACCGGCCTTTATGAATTTCAGGTGGCTAATGCCAGGTTTGATCCGATCGTAAAGACCATCCTGAGGCTCTATGGAGCCGAGTTATTCAGTGACTTTGTGGAGATTTCAGAACAGAACATTTCCCGAAGCATGAAGGTCTCGGCGGATGAAGTCACTGTCATGCTCAAGCAATTGACAGAGCTTCAGCTCCTTGAGTATGAACCGGCCTCCGACAAGCCGCGCGTCACCTTTCTTTTGGCGAGACAGGATGCTGACCACTTGCCCCTGGATTCAGCAAGGCTTAATCAGCGTCGTGAACTCGCGTTGAAGAAAGCCAAGGGTATGATTGAATTTGCAGAGCAGTCACACCGCTGCCGGATGCAGGTTGTGATGGACTATTTTGGTGAAAAGTCTTTTTCAGTATGTGGTTCATGCGACGTTTGCATCGATAAGAAGAAAGCAGAAAACATGAGCTCCTTCGACGATTATAAGGAGAAGATCATTGGTCTGTTGTCTCAACGCTCCATGACGGTCGATGAACTGGAGGAGTCAGCAAACCCAGCCGATAAAGACCTCTTTGTTGAAGTAGTACGGGAATTGGTCGATCATGGCAAAATCCGGTACGACGAGTCGTGGGTCCTGAGGAACGTCAAGTGATTAGGGTATTCGCTCGAACTGGTATGTAATTGATTTTGCTCCGGCGGAAATGATGGCGGTCACGGTATTGCCATTGCGGCTGTAAGCGATCTTCTTGGGAAAATCGTGTTGTGGATTCTCGCAAATGAAGCCATTGTCAGTGACAGAAGTGATTTCAAAGTAAACGAGACCCTTGTTCTCCGGAACATCGGCAACATAGTAAAGCTTGTCACGCTCGATAACGATTTGCAGTTTTTCAACAAATGTTGTGTCTGCTCCACGGAGGATTACTCCTTTACCTTTCCATTGACGATCGTTGACTTTTACCCAGTGCTCACTTGCTGACCTTCCGGGTTTTGCATTGGTGCGATTCCAGTTTCCCAGTAACCACTCCATTTGCCGAAACTTCGCGATGGCGGCAGAAGATTGACAATGACCTTGAACTGAAAAGCACAAGGCCAGGAGGATGAATGTGATTCTTATCATTTATTTTTTTTGAACAAAGGAACATGATTACCCCGCCACTTTATTGTACAAATACGACATATCAGGCAACAGAGGACTTAAAAGCAAAGAAATTCGTCAAGGAAGGCGATGCGAAACTGTACGTTGTTGGATCTTCTCCGGTAAACGCTTTGAAATTCCTGATAAAATGCGACTGATCGTAGTAACCAGACGCGTGAACCATGTCCAACCATGTGGTTCCTTCTTCCTTAACCAGATCAAACAGGGTATTAAAACGGATGACGCGGGCATAGAATTTTGGAGTGACGCCTACATACTTCTGAAACAGACGTTGCATCTGGCGGCTACCCAGTTGAATACTCTCGCTTAGTTCTTCCATTGAAATGAGTCCTTTACGATCCCGCATGATCTGCAAGGCCCGGTCTATGGGATGGTCAGCTGTAGCCCCTGACAAAATGGACAACAAGCTGGTTTCCGCAGCGGCAATCCGCGCCTGGGTTGAACCTGCACTCATGATCCCCCTGACAAGTTGAAGTTTGGGTAGTACTTCTTCGATGTCTACAACGCGGTTTGTGATCTGCTGCATGTCTAGTCCAAACAACCGTGATAGTGCTGTGGGATGGAATGAAATCCCAAAAATGTTCGCTACGCCAGTATTCTGAAGGTGAAAATGATGTTGAATCTGACCTCCCAGGAGTGCCTGACCTTGCTGCTGCCAGTGGTTGCCAAGGCGTATGCGAAAAGGATCACCGAAATGAAATACCATTTCAGGATAACCGTCGGGAATGATTTTCTGCACCTGAGATGTGGCATCTTCGGATTCAGCTTGCCAGTACCATCCGACTATGCCGGCAAGTTTCTCACAGGGTTTGATCCGCTGGTACTTCACAGGTTGAATGCCTCAGTCCAGTGCTTTCACACCAGGCAACACCTTTCCTTCAAAATACTCGAGCAATGCCCCGCCACCCGTCGACACATAGCTCACTTTTTCGCTAAAGCCAAATTGTGAAACGGCTGCTGCGGAGTCGCCTCCACCAATCAGCGAGAATGCTCCTTTCCCGGTTGCTCTCACTACGGCCTCGGCCACGGCTTTTGTCCCGGCTTCAAACTTCGGCATCTCAAAGACGCCCATAGGTCCGTTCCACAGTATGGTCTTTGAATCTTCAATGACTTTAGCGATCACCTGGCTTGCCTGGGGTCCAATGTCAAGCCCCATCCAGCCATCAGGGATTGAATAATTGTTTACAACCTTCGTGTTGGCGTTGGCGTCAAACTTGTCAGCAGCCACGGAGTCGATAGGGAGATGCAGTTCCACTCCTTTGGCCTTTGCTTTTTGTATCAGTTTCTTTGCCAAATCCAGTTTGTCGATCTCCACGAGCGACGACCCAATACTGCCACCAAGGGCTTTGAAAAAAGTGTAGGCCATCCCGCCTCCAATGACAAGGTGATTAACCCTGTCCAGGAGCTTTTCAATGATGAGAATCTTGTCGGAGATCTTTGCGCCGCCCATGATGGCTGTGAATGGTTTGGCAGCATTGTCAAGCACCTTTCTCGCGTTATCCAGTTCGGCGGCCATGACAAGTCCAGCACATTTCTCAGAAAAAAACTGTGCCACGATGGTGGTTGAAGCATGGGCCCGGTGTGCCGTACCGAACGCATCATTCACATACACCTGACCCAGCCTGGAAAGTTTCCTGGCAAAGTCAACGTCCCCTTTTTCTTCTTCCTTGTAGAACCGTAGGTTTTCTACCAGTAGTACTTCCCCCGGCTTAAGTCCTTTGGCTTTAGCAACAGCCTCGTCGCTGATACAATCGTTCACAAAAAGCACTGGCTTGCCGAGCAATTTCGAAAGCGCTGCCGTGGTGTGCGAAAGAGAGAATTTTTCTTCAGGTCCACCCTTGGGTCTTCCCAGGTGTGACATCAGGACACAGCTTCCACCGTCTCCAAGTATCTTTTTCAACGTTGGGATTGTGGCGCGGATACGGGTGTCATCGGTTACCTGAAGCCCCTTGTCAAGAGGGACATTGAAGTCGACACGAATCAGTGCACGCTTGCCTTTGAATGAAACTTGATGGAGTGTCTTCATCGCTGGTTTGATTAATCTCCGAATGAAATGCCAAGCCCTTTTGCTGCCTTCACCATGCTGGAATTTTTGTCAACGAAGCTGGGCTCGCGTGTTGCTTCCTCCAGCGTCACGGAACTGATACCGTTGTTTTTATAAGCAACCATCCTGCCATATTCCTTCTTCAGCACAAGTTCAAAAGCATGAACACCAAACATCGTTGCCAGCACGCGGTCAAAGGCGCTTGGACTTCCTCCCCGCTGAACATGCCCCAGAACTGTTTCACGGATTTCCGCAACACACCCGGCATCCTTGAGTTGTTTGCTCAATTGATAGGCGACGCCCCCAAGGCGGACGTGCTCGGATCCTTTCTCTCCGGCACCGGCCGTCACTGTTCCATCCTTGGGCTTGGCGCCTTCAGAAATGACGATGTTGACAAATCCACGGCCATTCTTGTAGCGCAGGTTGATGCGTCTTACAATCTTGTTGATGTCGTAAGGAATTTCAGGGATCAAGCACACTTCGGCACCACCGGCAATCGCTGTATGCAGGGCAATCCACCCCGCATCGCGGCCCATCACTTCCATGATCATAACACGGTGATGACTTTCTGCGGTGGTAACCAGTTTATCGAAGCTGTCGGTAGCAATTTGCACGGCAGTTTGAAAGCCGAAGGTCATGTCGGTCGCCGAGAGATCGTTGTCGATGGTCTTGGGTACGCCGATAATGGGCAGACCTTTGGCGAACAGTGCCTGAGAAATGCGCTGCGATCCATCACCGCCGATGTTGATGACGGCATCGAACCCAAGCGCCTTGATCTTTTTGACAAGTTCGTTGGTCCGATCCACGGTTTTGATGGATCCGTCCGGTTGCGGCATGGGAAACTTGAGGGGGTTGCCCTTGTTGGTTGTCTTGAGTATGGTTCCACCACGCACATGGATGCCGGCTGTAACGCTTCGTGTTAGCTTGATGATTTCGTTGGGTTCACGAAAGACACCATTGAAAGCCTCGATGGCGCCAAACACTTCCCAGTCTTTCTCTTTGCGGGCTCGTTTGGCGATACCCCGAATAACCGCGTTGAGCCCAGGGCAGTCACCGCCGCCGGTGAGGACAAGGACTTTATGTTTCTTCTCCATGGCTATTTATTTCCAGTTTGCGGGATCGAATCTCCATGCCTTGATGTGGACGAGCTGCGACTCGGTGATGTATTTGTTTTGAAGCGCTTCGTCGAGCAGGTATGAGAAGTCGCTGAGGCACACCAGGTCGACTTCTTCCTTGTCGAAGTTTTTCTCCGCTGCTTCAAACCCGTAGGTAAAAATCGCTACCATTCCGGCGATCTTTGCGCCCGCTTCGCGCAAGGCTGTTGCTGCTTTCAGGGAACTGCCGCCAGTAGAGATGAGATCTTCGACCAATACGACCTTCTGGCCCTTCTCAATTTTCCCCTCAATGAGGTTTTCAAGCCCATGGTCCTTTGGCTTTGGCCTTACATAAAGAAAGGGCAGTTCCAGCTCTTCGGCCACCAGGGTGCCCTGCGGTATTCCAGCGGTTGCGACGCCGGCGATGGCGTCTACTTTGGCAAAATTCTCCCGAACAGCCTGAGAAAGGCATCGTTTGATGTAGGCCCGTACGTCCGGGAATGAAAGGCTAAGTCGATTGTCGCAATAGATGGGAGACTTCCAGCCGCTGCTCCAGGTAAAGGGCTTCTCGTGGTTCAGTTTGATGGCCCCGATTTCCATCAGTTTGCGTGCAACAGGCCCGGCGGTAGACGCCATAATTTTTGTACTCATAGAAAGGGCAATTTATTAGGAAATGCCTTCAGACCAAGCATGCGCGGTGGGTGCCCGGCTTGAAAAAGACTTAAATTGAGGTTGGCGGTTTGAAAAATATTCTTGTTTTTGCAGGGCTTATCCTACCCATGAACCTGTTTGTAAACGACATTCCTATCCGAATTTGGGAGCCTTCCGGTAAGCCAGAAGAAGGCAGCTTCAACAGTGAAATCGACGCTCAGCGGGAGCAGATCACCAAGGCCAAGCTCCTCCATCATGTTTACATACATCATGCGACGGTCAAGCACCTGAATGAGGTGCTGGATCAGGTCAATTCAAAAGTCCCTATGAACCTCCTTTCCCTCGACATATCGATTGACGATTATGGGGCGGTAGAAGGGTTCCTTGAGGAGAAATTCAAAATTGTAAAAGCCGCAGGAGGCCTCGTCAAAAAGAAGGATCGATTTCTGATGATCTACCGCATGAAGAAATGGGACTTGCCAAAAGGGAAGAAGGAAAGCGGTGAGAAATACAGACAGACGGCCGAACGTGAAGTGGAGGAGGAGTGCAACATAGAAGTGAAGGTTGGCAAGAAGATTTGTACAACCTGGCACACCTATACCATGAATCGCAACAACATGGTGAAGAAAACCCGCTGGTACCTGATGGACCTGATCGATGACTCCAGAAGCAAACCCAGTATTGAAGAGGACATTGAAGAACTGCGTTGGATGACGCAGAAAGAGATGTACCATGCCCTGGAGAACTCATATAACTCCATCCGCTTCGTGCTGAAGGAATACTACAAGCTTACCGAAAAGGCAGACTTACGATAACGAATACGGAAGCATGACCGACACATCGCCTCCATAGCGATGCACCTCCCGTATGATCGAAGAGCTGATCGACGCAAACTGAGGTGATGTGATCAAAAACACAGATTCCAGTTCTGCATTCAGGTGGCGATTGACCTGAGCGATACTGTTCTCATATTCAAAATCTGTTGTATTGCGCAGCCCCCGCAGGAGATACTTCGCGTTGCGCTTGCGTGCAAAATCGGCCGTGAGTTGCGAATAGGTCGCTACGGAGATCTGCGGATTCTTTGCGAAAGTCTCCTGGATCTTCTCCATCATGAACTCGATCTTGAAATAGCGCTGGTCTTTCTGGCTGTTGAAACCTATTGCGATGATGATCTCGTCGAAGAGATTCAATCCGCGGAGGACGATGTCCTGATGCCCTTTGGTAAAGGGATCGAACGATCCTGGAAAGAGCGCGATGCGTTTCATGCCGTAAGTAGATAGGTGGAGAACAAATCAAAGAAATGATGATCCTGAACTTCGTCAAAAAGGTATCCAAACTTGATGTGTGTAGGCCTGTCGCCGAAGGAGACATTTCTTACATACTTGACAAACTCCTGGTAATGAGGTGAGTTCTTCCCGATGTACCCCCAAAGGACTACCGGACTTGTCTCCTGATTGAGCCCCATCGCATTCATGACGAGCATGATGTATTTCACGTAGTCGCTGAATTGCTTGATAAGAAACTGATTATAGTAGATAAGCTTGCCATTCTTCACAAACAGGATGTGCAGCTTGAAACGGTCGACGTAAACATAAAGTGGTATCGACTGGCGGGAGCTTGCCTGGGCAAGGACACCTTCGATAAGCGCTGCGGATTGATGAACGTAGTTGACCTTGGTATTGACGTACATCTTTTCCATCCATGCCAGCATCTCCAGCTGCACAGCATACACCGTCACCGCGTCCGACAGCTTGTTCCTGCAGGTCCGGGCCGCTTCTTTCTGGTCATCCAGGGCAGCATTGAAAGTAAGGTACTCTGCAGCGGCATCTTCGAGGAACAATGCGCCAGGCACCTGGGCAAACTTGTTGTTCTTGATAGAGACCCTGACCTCTTTCCAGAATCCGGCAGTCAGATACTCATGTGATTCGAAAAGTATTTTGAGGGCCGCGATGAGGTCTTCTTGTGAATTGACATCGCTGAAGACGTAGTCTTCAAAAAAAAGAAGACGGCTGTCCTCACTATCGATGACAGCCGTTTGAAAATCTTTTGCTCCGATTTGAGTCAACAGGACGTACCCATGAAGTTTTTCTTCGTCAAACTTCTCGTCCTTGATCCTCTTGATCAGCTTATGTCGCGTGACAACGGTTGACAAGTCTTTATTCCCAATTTCCTGCTGTCGAAACATCGATGCGGGAGCCAAAACGCAGAGGCTTGCGAGCTTTCTGCTCATTGCTCTCTTTACGCTTCGGATCTATGGGCTTGGGGTCTTTCACTTCGATTACATCCACTTTCAAACCACTCTTGTCAACCACGCCGGCATAAATTTCGAACATCGTGCCTGCCGGAGCTCCCGGAACCTGACCGAGGGTCTTCAAATCGATGTTGGGATTGAAAATGTAATCTGAATAATTGATGAGGAGTTTTCCCTTCTCCAGGGTTTCGCCTTCTCTCACTTCTGTGAGTGATTGGATGATACCTTTTTCCTGGAAGGGCGGCTCGTTGACGCGATCGCCAACCTTGATGCTGTAAGCCTTCTGGTTCTTGATCACCTGGTCGCCCACCTTCACCTTATAGCCCATGAAAACGCCATTGTCTGAAGCACCGAGTGAATAATTTTTCTTGAAAATCCTCTCCTTGGCAGAAAGAAAGCCCAGCGTGTCGATCTGGAGCTTCACTTCTTCACCACCATACGCTTTCTGAGTAATGATTTCACGACGTTGAAGGATCGGCACTTTGCCATTGGCGATGAAATCTGCCAAAGAATCCCAGTCGGAGGTATAATGTCCAACTTGTTCCTGAAAGACGATCTGTGCTTCACGGATCACCCTAAGGCGTTCAATCACTGCCTTTTCAGTTGCGGCAATGTACTCGGTTGTATCAATAACAGATTGAATGCTATCGTAGAGGAAGTACCCCAGATAAAGACTTATGGCGGTGAAAACTACAGTTAGGATTTTGGTCAGATTCATCGTGGTTCAGGTTTAGCCTGCAATAATAAGGTCGTTTTTTGATATTATTAAGCCCTTTTTCCAGTTTTTTAAGCCGTTTTGGATGAAACGGGCGAAATCGTAA
Source organism: Cyclobacteriaceae bacterium (assembly GCA_016787625.1). Lineage (GTDB taxonomy): Bacteria > Bacteroidota > Bacteroidia > Cytophagales > Cyclobacteriaceae > ELB16-189. The sequence goes on along the minus strand of JAEUUD010000069.1, from coordinate 6,660 downwards.
AATAACCGTTTAACGCCCTGATTCCACCGGACTCCCCGCACAGTCTGAAAGACCCATGTTTTTCTTCATCACGCAGTGCATCAACTTCCTGAAAGGTCAGGAAACGAGCGTCCCGGATCAGTTGATCATGAGCGCCCATCTCGGGATCCTGGCCCGCCTTAAGGCTTCCTCCTGTCCTCGTCACGGCAAAGAACAACTCGATGGCATGAAGAGGAGGATGGATAAACTCAGTCGTGAAGAGGTGTTGGCCCACGCTGATTTCCAGTCCGGTTTCCTCCCGGAATTCCCGCACAAGGTTTTCCTGCGCCGATGATCCTACCTCCATTCCTCCCCCAGGTGGGGCCCAGAAATCCCCTTTGGAAAGACCATGATGATTGATCAGCAGAATCTTTCCGTCTTCAACACATATACCACATACCCGCACCCGCACCCGGTTACCATAAATTTGCTGAACGGATCGATCCATGACGTCAGTTTTTCCGTTTTAACTTAGTTGAATCCATAAATTTGAATAAAATCACACGTATGGCGAAGTTATTTTCCCTGATGCTGTTTCTGGCCTTAAGCACGACAGGGCTCGCCCAGCAGGCTGGCGCAGTGATTTCGTGGGAGAAAGCGACGCATGATTTTGGTGATATCGTTCAGGGTGAAAAGGTGGAACATACCTTTAAGTTCAAGAACGCAGGCACAGAACCCCTCATCATCACCAACGTGCAGGTCACCTGTGGCTGCACGACGCCGAAAGGCTGGACGCGTGACCCAATCCTTCCCGGTGAATCGAGCGAGATTACGATTGGTTTTAATTCAGCTGGCAAGTATTCACGGCAGGAAAAGGTGATCACTGTGGTTTCTAACGCCGTCAATCCTGAAGGCGCCCAGATTGTCTTCTCAGCGAATGTGCTGGAGAAGAAAATTCCCAACTGATCACCGCTTGCTGGTGAAAATCACCCAGCCGGCTGCAGTCCAGCCCGCTATCATCAGGAGACCGCCAACCGGTGTCACCGCTCCCAGCCACGTTTGATTGGTCAGCGATAGCACGAGTAGACTTCCGCTGAAAAAGATGACCCCACCGATCAGCAGGCCTGAGGCAATTTGAAGCCGCGGAAAGCGATCCATGAGAAAGCCCAGCAGCATAAGTCCCAGGGCGTGATAAAAACTGTACCGCATGGCAAGTTCAAAGGTATCCGTTCTGCCAAGCATGATGAGTTTGTCTTTCAGGGCATGCGCCCCAAAAGCCCCGATGGCAATGTTGACGGCCATCAACATCATGGATGTGAGAAGGGTGAGTCGTGCGTTCATGGTTCCTTCACGATGGATCGCTCTCCAAAGATGGCAGTTCCAATTCGGACCATCGTGCTGCCGGCCGATAAAGCCTGCGGGTAATCCGAGGTCATTCCCATCGAAAGCTCCTTCATCTTTACATGAGGAGGAAGGGAAGAGGCCTTCAATGATTCGAAAAGCTGTTTTAGTGATGCGAATTCCCTGGCAGCCTGATCACGGTTTTCAGTGAGCGACGCCATACCCATGAGCCCGTCAATGGTGACGTGTCTGAAAGCGGCCAGTTGATTTGACTGAATCAGGGATTTAACTTCGGCGACGTCCAGTCCAAATTTTGTTTCTTCCGTGGCAATGAAAACTTGCAGAAGGCAGTGAATGATCCTGCTCTGCTTTTCGGCCTGCTTGTCAATTTCTTCCAAAAGCCTGATGCTGTCGACGGAATGGATGAGGGATATGAATGGCGCGATGTACTTTACTTTGTTCCGCTGAAGGTGACCGATCAGGTGCCATCGTATATCTTCAGGTAGTTTGGAAGCCTTGTCAACCATTTCCTGAACTTTGTTTTCCCCAAAATCCCGCTGGCCGGCTTCGTATGCTTCCCTGATTTTTTCCACCGGTTGAGTTTTGCTCACGGCGATAAGCCGTGCGTGGTGAAGGTTTAGTTCAGTCGAGAATTTAACTATGTTATTCTTGATTGACATTCTATATTTAGTCCCCCAAAACGGGTATAACCCTGCAAAAATATGGCGATCCTGGGTACGTTGTTAAAAAGAGGAATAAAACTTCGCGAGAATCTCGAGCAGGAATATTCGTCCCCATTTGAATTGCAGAAGAATGTACTCAAGGATCTTCTGATCACAGCCTCGGACACGGAAATCGGACGCTACTATAATTTTTCAAGCGTCCTTAGTCATTTTCGGAAAGGCCCCAAGGATTTTTACCGCTACTTCCAGCAAATTCCCTTGCACGACTATAACAAGATGCACAAGGATTGGTGGCAGCTTGCATTGAAGGGAGTGAAGAATATCTGCTGGCCTGGCCGTGTGAAATATTTTGCTTTGAGTTCCGGCACATCAGAAGCTGCTTCAAAGTACATCCCTGTTACGAAGGATATGACCAAGGCCATTCAAAAGACCAGCATTCGTCAAATCCTTTCTCTTTCAAAGTATGACCTTCCTTCAAAGTTTTTTGAGGCAGGCATACTCATGATCGGCGGCAGCACACACCTCAATAGCAAAGGCAGTTATTTTGAAGGAGATCTGAGTGGTATACAGGCGGCAAGACTTCCATTCTGGTTCCAGCATTTCTATAAACCGGGAAAGAAGATTGCCAAGACCCGGAAGTGGGACTCGAAACTCGAAGAAATTACCCGCAAGGCTCCCGCCTGGGACATTGGCATTATTGTTGGCGTGCCGGCATGGATCCAGATTCTCCTCGAGAAGATCATTGCCTATCACAAAGTCAAACACATCCATGAAATCTGGCCCAACTTGCTTGTGTATGTGCATGGCGGCGTCTCCTTTGATCCATATCGCAAAGGATTTGAGAAGTTGCTCGGCAGACCGATCAATTACATTGAAACTTACCTGGCCTCCGAAGGATTCATTGGATATCAATCGCGACCACGACATGGGTCAATGAAGCTGGTGCTCAACAACGGCATCTTCTACGAGTTTGTTCCATTTACAGACGCCAACTTCCTGCCTTCGGGAGAAATCTCACCACAGGCGCAAACCCTGCTCATTGATGAAGTAGAGGAAGGAAAGGACTATGCCTTGTTGTTGTCGACGTGTGCAGGAGCCTGGCGATATCTCATCGGTGATGTGATCCGCTTTACTTCAGTGGATGAAGCGGAGATCGTTATCACGGGAAGGACTAAACACTTCCTGAGCCTGTGCGGCGAACACCTGTCGGTAGATAACATGAACAAGGCCATCGAACTGGTATCGAATGAACTCAACATTGACATTAAGGAATTTACCGTGGCCGGAATTCCACACGGAACGTTGTTTGCGCATCACTGGTTTATTGGCACAGACCATAAAGCTGATGTGCTGCTGTTGCGTGAACGCCTTGACCACTTTCTCAAGGAGTTGAATGATGATTATGCTGTTGAGCGCAGCGCAGCGCTGAAAGAAGTCATTGTCGATGTCCTGCCCGTGAAAACATTCTATGGATGGCTTGAGTCGAAAGGCAAGTCGGGCGGACAAAACAAGTTTCCCCGTGTGCTGAAGAATGCTCAGCTCGAGGATTGGCAAACTTTTCTTGGCCGGTGATTGACATCCTGCTCTCCGGCTTCAAATTCGGGATCATCCTGACGTTCCTCGTCGGACCAGTGTTCTTTACCATCCTTCAGACAAGCATCGAAGGGGGTTTCTGGGTTGGCGTCCTCGTTTCCATCGGCGTTTCACTCAGCGATATCCTTTATGTGGTTATTTGTTTCTTTGGATTATCCACCCTGATGGCAGACCCTGGAATCTATGTTTATATGGGTTATGGAGGGGGATTCATCCTTATTGCTTTTGGACTGTATCATCTCGTGATCAAGAGCCGAAAGCAGGAGACTCGTGGCGTCCGTGCTGTGGAAGAGAAACTGGCCTGGCGTTATATCGCCAAAGGATTTCTCATCAATGTGATGAGTCCCATGGTACCCCTTTTTTGGATCGGCGCCGTGAGTGTTGCAACGGTGGACTATGGCTATTCCTCCAACCAGGATTTTGGTTTGTTTTTTATGGCCGTACTTGTGACGGTACTGGCTACGGATATTGGAAAGGCCTACCTGGCGGGCCGGTTGAGAAAGCTGGTCACCAGCAGATCCCTGATGATCATGAACATCATACTCGGAATTGTTCTGATTGGATTTGGGGCGCGATTGATTTACATCGCGATGCACACCATTCAGTCCTGAAGCACATTACTCACAAATGTGGACTTCAGCAGAAGCCAGAGGAGGAATAAGACAATGGCCCACCTGACATAAATGAAGTAAAAGTCACTGGTGTCTTTGAACCTCGTTTCCTTGATTTCCGCTTTCTCAAGCTGATCGATTTTCCTGAAGACCTGGAGGAGTGCCTGTTGATCCGTTACCCGGAAAAATTCTCCAGAGCCTATCTCGGCGATCTTCCTCATCGTTGTCTCATCCACCGTGTTTTCCACCATGTTGGGCCTGCCAAAGAAATCCTTTCCGAAGGGTACCATGCCTTCCTTGCCGACAACAATGGTGTACGTTTTGATATTGTACGCTGCAGCCAGCTCGGCCGCGGTTATTGGATCAATATTTCCGGCCGTGTTGTCTCCGTCGCTCAGAAGGATGCAGACTTTTGATTTGGATGTCGACTCCCGCATGCGGTTGGTGACAACAGCCATCGCACTTCCAATGGCAGTGCCTCTGCTTTCAATCATGTCGAAGCTCAACTCATTCAAATATGCATTGAGCAAGGCGTAATCAGTGGTTAATGGCGCCAGCGAGAAGGCATCACCTGAGAAGACAACGATTCCAATCCGATCCTGAAGTCTGCCTTTGATAAAATCGCGCGCTACTTCCTTTGCAGCCTCCAGCCTGTTGGGTGTAAAGTCCTGAATTTGCATCGATTGGGAAATATCGATGGCCAACATGATGTCAATTCCTTCCGTCCACTGTTCAACTTTTTCGTTAGTCTTTTGAGGTCTGGCTAAAGCCACGAGCAGCAGCACGGCAACGATGGCCAGCAGAAATTCAGGAATCAGACGGATCAAGGTCAACGGTGAACTTCTGGTTTCATGCTTGGCAAATGCAACCGGCAGTTTCTGATTGTAGAAATAGCGCCACAGCCATCGCACCAGAAATATGAGCGGCACTAACGCGATTCCATATAGGTAAAGTTGATTCGACCAGGTAAATGCCTGGAGGGTTGAAAAAGAAAACCAATCCAATGACCAGGTGTTCAGGCTATCCATTGCGTACTTCCTCCTCTCGCTTCTGAAACTGCTGCTGTGAATAAGTCTGGAGATACCTGAAGGGCTCGACGCTCGTGTCATAGCCGCCATAAATGCCCCGATCAATCGATCGCAACGCTTTTCCAAGTTCAGCGTTGGCTATCTGCCTGAGAATTTCGCGTGATGTCGATTTGGTATACGGATAGGACTCAAGCGCTTCCATGTAGCGCTTCCACAACACAAGCGCTTCTTCCGCTCCTTGATGGGAAAATCCGGTGTTCATATCGCCCATCATTTGGGTAAACCTGGAGATAAAGGCATTATAATCCCGATGCAGCTTTCGGATGGCAAAGTACTTTTTGATCCGTTTGCCAAAAATGACCCAAACGATGATGGCGATGATGATCAGACCAATCATCATCCCAACGAGGATGGGATAGTTAAACATCCATTGAACGGCTTCATACGTCGTCTCAATTTTCAGGGGCAACTTATCGACAGCAATTGAATCCAATGCCATCGTTACCTTTTCCCTGAAGAGAATACTGTCTGGAGAGGAAAATACAGCGACGCAGTCACGCTCTTGCACGATGAACACCGGCAGCATGAGTTTCTGCACAGAGTCAATCTCGTACGTTGATAGAAAGTACACAGCACTGTCATAACTGATGTCGCCAGTGGTGACTGTTGGAAAGTACTTACGTTTGCTGAATTCAAATGGATTAAACGAGTAAGTGGAATCAGGAAAAAGGACTTGCTGATTGCGTGGATACCGTGCTGTAAGTGTATAAACAATTTCTTCACCAACAGAAGCGCTGTCGGGTTGGAACGAGCCATTAATCTTTACCGCCTTCTGGGCAAGCAGCGGAGTACAACCCAGCAAGAGCATGATCATAGGCAATATCCAGTTCCGTGTGCGCATCGTATCCTTCCCGTTTGCTTACGAACTCTTGAGTGATTTGTTTCTGACCTTGAAAAGCCGCAGGAGTTTTGGAACAAAATCCTCATCGGTATTCACGGCCAGATAGTTGATTTGATGCTTTCTGCTGAATTTTCTGATGGCTTCCTGTCGTTCTGTGTGGGCGTGACTAAGCTGGTCCCGGAATTGCCCGAACGACGTATTGATCCAAAGTGTTTGTCCTGATTCCTTGTCAAGGGCTGGAATAATACCAAGCTTGGGGAGGTGGGTTTCCCGCTTGTCGGAAATATGAATGACAACAAGATCATGTTTGCGGGCCAGTGACTGAAGGTTTCGCTCATAACCCTCATCAATGAAGTCGGATATCATCACAATCACGCTTCGCCTTTTGATGGAATTGAGGGCGAATGAGATGGCCTTCGCCAGGTTGGTTCGCTTTGATTTGGTATGCAGTTTTTCGAGGTGCGAAATGATCTGGTAGGCCTGACCGAGGCCCTTCTTGGGCTTGATGTACTGTTCACGCTCGTCTGAGTAACAGATCAATCCGA
>JAEUUD010000068.1:10775-14851 GCA_016787625.1 Cyclobacteriaceae bacterium | reverse complement strand
GAGCGTGTCTTTTGGCTTCTCCTCCTCAAATGAATAATCATCAACGTTCACTTCTCCAGGCTTCAATTTTGCCTTTGTCGAATCCGTTCTCACTGTATCCCTCAGCACCGCTTGCTTCAACGAGTCTGGCACCTGCTTTCTCAATGAATCTGGCTGCCTGCGCACGGTGTCAGCCGGAGGTTTAACCACTGAGTCTTTTCTTTGCTGGAGTCGTTCATTAATCAACTGCTTGAGTGAAACCCCTTGACGGTTATCCTTCTTCCTTCTTTCCGTAATGCTTCTTACCTGTTGTGTTTCCTTTCGCTTGGTGGCGGGAGTGAATATCTGACGATCAAGATTGAAGTTCTTGTATACAAAAATATCTTCCCGAAGGTTGTTGGTCATCACCACACCAAGCACCCTGTTGGTTGCATTGAGATCAAAGTCCTTGATGCTTGATTGGAAATTGGTCACCTGTGCATAAACACCTGTCTCCCTGTTGAACTTAAACAAGTTAATGATGCCCCGTTGGTCGCTGAGGTAATAGATCAGGTTCTCGTTGATCGCTTTTGGCGCATAGTCTCTGCTGAGGGTATTGGTGATTCTTGTTACAACGGTTGAGGTAGAATCGAGATTAAAACTGAACAAATTGTAGTTGCCCGACAGCTTCCCAAAATCCTTTCGTACAGAATTGATGGTATCGGTTGTTCTATTGGAGCTGAACACCAGTGTATTGGATCCGGGAATGAACGATGGATCAAAGTCATCAAAGATATCATTGGTCAGGCGACGCGTTCTATCTCTTCTCGTACTGATGAGGAACAAGTCATTCTGTCCATCCATGTCGCCACTGACCACGCCTAGTCTTCCATTCTCCGAAAAGTTGAGGCTTCTGATATTGCTGAATCGGTCCAATGGACGGGGGATCGTGCTGCGTGTTGTCAGATCGTAAAGCCAGAAAATATGTTGTCCATAACGAACGCCAATGACTCCCAATGTATGTCCGTCTGCCCAGGCAAGTAATGGAAGGCTCGTGTCTACCGACTGTCTGAATACTTTGTTCCCACCATGGAGAATGGTGGTTTCACGGCCAGACTCCAGCGATTTAACGATCACAGTGAATTTCCCACGATCATTTTCCGCAAAGGCAACATTTTTTCCATCGGGACTCACCTTCATCGTGGTGTAGACCAGTGCTTTACTGTGACGCGATGTGAGTCGGACAGAATCAGAAGGATTCTGGTAGCTCGTATTGATCCTTTGTTGCTCCTCACCATAGAATCTCCTCCAGTCAGCCATGAGTTGCTTGAAAGGGATACCCAGGGTTATATAAATGCTCTTCTGTTCATTGCGGATAACGCGGGTATAATTGAGAATATTGGCGACGCTACCCTTGCCATATTTTTCAACGATGTAGTTCCAGATGGACTGGCCGATCAGCGCTCCTTCCGGTCCTGTAAATTTCAATGCCTTGTTCACCTGCTTACCCTGAACCAGTTGCCGCACATAGTCATCCATTTCAGCATTCCATCCTTTGGCCACATAGAGAGAAACGCCATCCACAAACCAGTCCGGGAGGTTGAGCAACACAGCATTCTGGAACATATCTTTCAACGTTCCCCCGAACATCATTTCATTGATCATGAGGTCGGTCACTTTATGAACAAGCTCTTCCTTGAACCCATCCAGTGATCCAGGATGAGCGATCTCAACATAGGGTTTGATGAATTCTGTCTCTCCGCCAACTTTGAACTGTTTCCCAAGAATACCCATGTTGCTTTGCTGCAAATCGGTAATGGAATTGTAGAGGAAGACTTTCGTCTTTAAATAAGGAGGATAACCGATCAGGTCGGTAATGCGATCAAATTCCGCTTCAAGGTATTGAATGGCCTCTGTAGCGACCCGTCGGCGCTCATCATAATAATAGACATCAAAGTTTTCTGAACTTACGTACTGCCAGTTAAACTGCCGGTACTGGACACGGTTCCTGCCAAAGCTCTGCTCTGACATCTGCGCATGGCCCTGGAACATCCACAGCACAAAGCCGACGCCGAGTAATGCCCGGATGCTCATCCACCTTTGCATAATTGGTAACCGAATCACCTCGAATATAACGATTTGAACCTGTAAATATTGACTTCGGCAGGCAGGTCACCCTGATCATCCATCCAGTCAGCCAAACACTTCGCAAAATAGGGAGCCAGGCTTACACCTTTCGTCCCCATGCCGTTGAAAATAATAACATTCCTGTTGTCCGGGTGTGCCCCGAGCAGTGGCCGGCGGTCAGTCACCGTAGGTCTGATACCCCAATCTTGGTGAAGCACGGTGTATGAGGCACTCAATATAGTCTGAAGCCGGGTTTCGAGGTCAACCCTTGCTCGCTCCGAAATGTCCTCTTCAAAAGGTTCGTGCTCATACGTTGAACCTACCGTAAAAGTATGCTGCTCTCTTCCGGGGACCATGTAAACTCCCCGGCTGATCAGGCGATCAAAGGTGTTTTGCATACCAATGGTCAACACCTCCCCTTTCAAAGCTTTCAAAGGAAGCCAGTTGAACCAACGGCCTGACTTCGCGTGAATGCCATCTGCAAAAATGATGTTGGCGGCACGACGTCCCCTGTACACGATCGATTCTCCAACTTCAAGATCTCCTTCAATAAATTTTTCGTCAAGGTATGACTCCTCCGCGATGAGCATGTCTCGTACGGCAGACATCCACTTCTCTACATCGAGATACCCCGACCCTTCGAGAAGCAGGCCCCCAAAACCATTTCTGATCAAATCAGGATGCCAGGGATTTTGCGATACTTCTTTAATAAACGGATGATCCTGTTTTGCTTTCCATTGGCGAAACTCTTCTGTTGAAACAAAGGGTCGGTACAACGGCATCGGGTGAAAGAATTTGCTCCTGAATTTTCTTTCAGCATTCCCGTAAAAGCCATGAAGAAATGGGAATAGGTCCGCCGCTTTGTAGGTGAGTCCCATGACCTTGCCTGTGATGGGATTGAAAATACCTGCTGAGATTTTTGATGCCCTGTTTGCTGAGTGCTGATCAATCATCAGGATGCGCTTGCCCCGTTGGTGCAACTCCAGCGCCAGTGCGGATCCCGCTATCCCCTGCCCTACGATGATATGGTCAAGGCCGGTTTTCATGAATGGTGATTACTTCCGATTGGCAAAATACACACCGCCAAGAATGGCTGCCATCCCCACAAAATGGCTTACGAGCAGGCGCTCTCCATCAAGCACACCCCACCCGACAGACACAATGGGCATGATATAGGTAACCGTACTTGCAAAAAGCGGTGTGGTGATGCGAACCAGCTTGTTGAAGATCAGCACAGCGATGGCTGTACTCATCAATGCAAGTAGCGCAACATATCCAGCAGAAGTCCATGCACCGGGAACGGTATTAAGTGTTTCCAGGAAGTCGGTAAATCCAAACAAATAGATCGCTCCAAGCGGACCAATAAGGGCAATGGAAATGCTCGTGATCGCCAAGGAGCCAATGCCCGTAATCCTGAACTTGATGAAATTAAGATTAAAGCCGTAGAAGGCGCATGCAATCACAATCAGCAAACCATATGCGTTGAATCCAGAAATGGAGCCGCCCGTTCTGGAGATCATCAGCAATACGGTCCCCAGGAGTCCAACAATAATCCCTATGACTGCGCCCCGCTTGAAGACTTGCTGATAGAACAATGCTCCCATGACCATCGTCCAAAGGGGAGACAAGGTGTTGAGAATTCCCGCAACCGAACTATCGATATGCAACTGGGCGGTGGTGAACAAGAAGGCAGGAATGAATACCCCCAGCATGCCGGACAAAAACAGATTGCCAAACTGCTGGGATTTTATTCCCTTCATCTTGATTAAGGCAATAGGCAGAAGCAAAATTCCGGCAATGGTAACCCGAAGGGCTGCGACCATATCCGGAGCAAGTGCCACCAACCCTTTTTTCATCAGGATGAATGATGTCCCCCAGATCAGCGACAGGGTGAGCATGAGGACAATGGGCAGGGTGTTGTTTCGGTTTTCCAAGATAAGTGCTAACGCGTGTTACCTATCGATTTGTTCCGCAGATCGATATTCATTTTT
>JAEUUD010000068.1:0-10677 GCA_016787625.1 Cyclobacteriaceae bacterium | reverse complement strand
TTTTTCATAACGGGCATCGATCAGGCAAGAACTGGTTGAGGGGCAAACGTTTCTGAAATTTCGTCAAGAATGGCGTAAACCTCGGAAGCCGTGTCTGCCTCAACCAGGCGTGTGCGATATGGCTTGAAGTCAGGAATGCTCTTGAAGTAGTTGCTATAGTGCCGGCGCATCTCAAAAACACCGAGCCGATCACCCTTCCATTTCATGGAAAACGTGAAATGTTCCCGACAAACCCTTACACGTTCCGGTATGTCGGGTCCCGCGAGCACTTCTCCGGTTTTCAGATAGTGTTTGATCTCCCTGAAGACCCACGGTGATCCCACAGCGGCCCTGCCGATCATGATGCCATCAACGCCGTAGCGATTTTTATATTCAGCTGCCTTCTGAGGAGAATCGATATCACCATTGCCAAAGATGGGAATATGAATTCGCGGGTTGTTCTTGATGTCGCCAATTAATGACCAGTCGGCCTCGCCCTTGTACATCTGGACCCTTGTGCGCCCGTGGACCGTGAGTGCCTTGATGCCAATATCCTGCAGGCGCTCGGCCACTTCGGTAATATTCTTTGTGCGATCATCCCATCCAAGCCTTGTCTTCACAGTCACAGGAAGTGTTGTACACTTGACAATGGCTTCGGTCATCTTCACCATCTTGGGAATATCCTGAAGGAGGGCTGCTCCGGCGCCGCGACAGGCCACTGCCTTAACAGGGCAGCCATAATTGATATCAATGAGATCAGGATTGACAGATGCAGCAATTTCTGCAGAGCCCACCATGTTTTGCACATCGCCGCCAAACAATTGTATTCCAATGGGACGTTCGTACTCGAAAATATCCAGCTTCTGTCGACTCTTCGCCGCATTCCTGATCAGGCCTTCGGAAGAGATGAACTCTGTATACATCATGTCAGCTCCTCCCGCCTTGCATACAGCACGGAAAGGCGGGTCACTCACGTCCTCCATGGGGGCAAGGAGAAGTGGGAATTCACCCAACTCAAGGTTTCCGATCTTTGTCATTTGGCCGTTTGTAGCTGTCTAACGTGAAGAATTCGCCATATTTGGCCTGCAAAAATAGCCAAAACGACCCACATGCAAGGCAATCTCGTCTCTGATCGACCTGCTTCCATTTCGCTGCTGAGGATTCTGGTGATGTTGATTTTTGGATACATCATCATGGGCAATGTTGTTGCCATGATGGTGATCGGGTTTATGGTCGAAGGCAATCTGGTTGAGGCTTTGTCAAATCCGACCGAGCATCCGGAAATCTCCAGCACTTTATTAATTGCCCAGGGCCTCGGTTCTCTTACCGGCCTTGTACTCATTCCATGGTATTACCTGTGGTCGTTTGAAAAACGATCAGCAACTGCCTTATTCGGAAACCTGCCCAACGTCGTTTGGATCGGAGTCACTGCCCTCATCGTAGTTGGCTTCGGGATCTCCATGTCACCCGTCACTGAATGGAATGCCAACATCGAGTTGCCTGCCTGGACTGGCGCTTTTGGAGAATACATGACAACGATGGAGAAACAGGCTGAGTCCATCATCAAAGCGGTAACCGGCAATATGACTCCGGGCTCCTTCGCCCTGGCGTTTGTGGTGATCTCTTTGATTGCCGGTCTTGGAGAAGAACTGGTGTTTCGTGGCCTGATCCAAACCGAACTTCAGCGCGCGCTGGGCAATCCACACGTAGGGATCTGGCTAGCCGCAGCTTTTTTCAGTGCTTTTCACTTGCAGATATTCGGCTTCTTTCCGCGCATGCTTATTGGAGCACTCGTTGGATACCTTTACTTCTGGTCAGGAAATCTCTGGTACCCGGTGATTGCGCATATGCTGAATAACGGCCTGCAGTTGATCGGACTCTATCTTAATCAGCAAGGCCTTTTATCCTATGATGTTGAGAGTATGGAAAGTGCCCCATGGCCTGCGGTCATTGCATCCCTTATCATTACCGGAGTCTTGTTGTATTTTTACAAAATCAATCAAACGACTCGAAAGCAACCTTCGTGACCGGCCTTAGCAAATACAGCAACCTTACTCAACGTCTCATTACGGCCCTCTTTGGTTCAGCTGTGATCATCTCCAGCATCATGTTCAGCGAGTGGACCTATTTTGCTGTTTTCTTCTTCATTTGCTTTATGACACTGCGCGAGTTCTACGCGTTGGCTGGCCTTGACGGCATGATTGTCCAGAAGTCTTTCGGCACACTTTGCGGAATTGTTGTATTCTCACTTTCATTTCTAATCGAAGCCGACATCATCAGCTACAGGTATTACTTCCTGATCTTCCCATTGGTATCATGTGTGTACATGATCAAGCTTTACAAGAAATTTGAACGAAAGCCGTTCACCAACATCGCTTATACTTTTCTTGGAGTCTTCTATGTCGCCGTTCCGTTTGCTTTGCTCAACATCGCTACATTCGAAGATCAGCAATACGATTACCAGATCATTTTTGGATGTCTCTTCATCCTGTGGGCCAGCGACACCGGCGCCTATTTTGCAGGCACCCTGTTCGGAAAGCGAAAACTCTTCGAAAGAATTTCGCCAAAAAAATCCTGGGAAGGATTTGTAGGAGGTGCCATCCTAGCTTTCGCCTTTGCTTATGGGCTACCCTATTTTTTCTCCGCCATCGGTCACACACCCACCATTCAATCCTGGCAATGGCTGGTCATTGGAGCGCTCATCATTGTTGGCGGCACCTACGGTGACCTCATCGAGTCATTGCTCAAGCGAAGCATTGAAATCAAAGACTCTGGCGACACCCTCCCCGGTCACGGCGGCTTTCTCGACCGCTTTGACGGATTGTTGATTTCTGCACCATTTATCGTCGCTTTTCTGGAGATTATCTGAGGACACGTTCACCGGGATTCGTGAACCGTTTAAGTAGGTCCATTCCAGATTCCAGATTCCGGCTTCTGGCTTCGAATTGCCTTATTTATCTATCTTTGCCCCGCTTTTGACTCCATTGCAGAACGACAGGAATTAACTCACCTTAGATTATGGCATATATTGAACCGGCACCACTGTTAGACAAGGAGAACCCCTTTGAGGCCATGATGTCTCGTTTTCAGACAGCCTCACAAATTCTAGGGCTCGAAGAACAGATATACAATGTTTTGAAGGTGCCAGCACGGCAAGTGATCGTTTCCCTCCCGGTAACGATGGATGACGGAACGATTCGTGTTTTCGAAGGATATCGGGTCATTCACTCGACCATCCTCGGACCTTCCAAAGGAGGTATTCGTTTTGATCCACACGTCAACATTGATGAAGTAAAGGCGCTGGCCGCCTGGATGACCTGGAAGTGCGCTGTTGTTGATATTCCATACGGTGGAGCCAAGGGCGGCGTTAATTGCAATCCGAGAGAAATGTCCGCTGGTGAGATTGAACGTCTCATGCGGGCCTACACGCTCGCCATGGTCGACATCTTTGGTGCTGATAAAGACATTCCGGCGCCTGACATGGGCACCGGCCCGAGGGAAATGGCGTGGCTGATGGATGAGTACTCCCGCACGCGGGGCATGACCGTCAACGCCGTGGTTACTGGAAAGCCGATCGTGTTGGGTGGTTCATTGGGGCGTACAGAAGCAACGGGTCGCGGTGTGATGGTAACAACCCTTGCTGCCATGGGTAAACTTAAGATCAACCCTTACAATGCGAGCTGTGCCATTCAGGGATTTGGCAATGTGGGCATGTGGGCCGCGAGGCTTTTGTCTGAACGTGGTTTGAAAGTTGTAGCCATCAGCGATTTGTCTGGCGCGTATTATAATGAGGGTGGAATTGACATTGACAAGGCGGCAAAATATCGTGACGGCAACAAAGGAACCCTCGATGGATATGCGGAAGCTCAGAAGATTGCTGGCGCCGATATTCTTACCCTGCCGGTTGAAGTGCTTGTTCCTGCGGCCACCGAAGATGTGATCACCGTGAACAATGCCAAGAAAATCCAGGCCAAGTTGATTGTGGAAGGCGCTAACGGGCCGACGTCATCCAAGGCAGACAGTATCATTTACGAGAAAGGCATCAGCGTCGTACCAGATATTCTTGCCAATGCTGGCGGCGTGACCGTTTCATATTTCGAGTGGGTCCAGAATCGTCTGGGCTACAAGTGGACCGCCGAACGCGTGAATCGCCGCAGTGACCGGATTATGAAGGATGCTTTCGACAATGTGTACCGCGTCGCTACAGAGTACAAGGTGTCTATGCGGATTGCCGCATACATGGTTGCTATCGACAAGGTGGCAAAGACCTACAAGTTCAGAGGTGGCTATTAATAACAAGCCGTGACGATACATAAAGAAGGTAGAACCCTCCTGTTTGTACTGCTGATTGTCCTCTTTGGACTCAACTGGCTTATCGCGTCCTTTTTTCCGGAACGTGAACTTGTTCAGCAGATCGTCATGGGCGCAAGCATTGTTTTTTACCTGATTATCCTGCAATTCTTTCGCAGCCCGGTTTTTAACATTGTAAAGAATGACAAACAAATTCTGGCTCCTGCAGATGGCAAAGTGGTTGTGATTGAAGAGACCGATGAACCAGAATATCTCAAGTCACGACGTCGTCAAATCTCTATTTTCATGTCACCGGTCAACGTTCACGTCAACCGGATGCCAGTGGGCGGAACCATTAGTTACTTTAAGTACCACCCAGGCAAATATCTTGTGGCCTGGCATCCAAAGTCCAGCACGGAGAATGAGCGCACCACGGTTGTTGCCAGGATGAAAGATGGAACCCAGGTTCTCTTTCGCCAGATTGCCGGAGCCCTTGCCCGCAGAATCAAATGGTATGTGAAAGAGGGTGACCTTCTTGACCAGGGTCAGGAATTTGGATTTATCAAGTTTGGATCAAGGGTCGATGTATTCCTTCCAATGAACAGTACGATCAAAGTAACGGTCGGCCAGGTCACGAAAGGCGGAAGAACTGTTATCGCCGAACTTCCCTAAAGTTTACCCAGGGCTGTGATCAGTCGATCCGGCAGCTCTCCATTGGTTGCAGTCTGATAGTCTGAATAGCTGCATGGGACAATGCTGTTCCTGCTGTAAATCGATTTGCCCGTTCCGGGAATTTCCATCCACCAACGTTCTGTGAACTTGCTCTTATAAAACACGAGGGTCTCCGGTTCGGTAGGCATGGAGACAGTGAATTTGGTAAAGTCGTTACTCTTGAAGTCCTGCTCGTTCTTTCGATGATAGTAACCCTCAATAAAGTACCAGATCATTGTCGCGGCTACGGACGCCGTTTTGTGATGTGCGTCATCCAGTGCGGGATCATAGCCGTAAATCCCTGCCGAGCTCAGTTTCTCATTCATTCCTGCATACCAGGCAATCTGACAAGCATCTTCACCGGTTAGTCCGAAAGGCTGAGCCCTGTCGCACCCGGGGGCATCGGACGACCGGATGGCTGTCAGGTCGAAAGAAAGCAAATCCGCCTGACGGATAGCCGGCTCCATCTCCTGCAGCTTTGTTTTCATTTGACCAACACGGAATGCCTCAAAGTATAATTTCTCCAGCACACTAATGGAAGATGGATCGATGAGATAACTCTGATAGGCCAGATGTGTATAACTGAGAAGATAGTTGGGCTCATGGACGAGGATCTTATGCAGGTGCCGGTGGTCGGCTGCCACACCGTGCTTATCATCAAGGTCCAGGAAAGCATCAATATTTAGAAAACTGATCAGCTTGTCGAAGCCTTCATATGCCCAATACTGACCATAGTCCAGGTCGTGAGAGCCGCCAATGATGACAGGAAGTACATTGCTTTCGAGGAGGATACGAGATACTTCACTGAGCCTCACGTACGTCTCATCGAGGTCGACGCCAGGATTCAGGTTTCCCAGGTCCACAATGCGGTAAGCACCCGTCCCCTTCTTCAGTTCATAGAGTTTCTTGCGGATTTCATTCGGTGCGTGATTGCTTCCCGGATGACGACCAGAGCCACGCGTTTCATTGACGCCGATGAGTGCAATGTGTGCACCCTGATAATCGGGCATCTTTTCCGTATAAGCCTTGATGTTCCTGAAGAAGGATGAAACGGATTGAATAGAAGAGTGAACGGAATCGTCAACCGGTGAGAAGAAGAGCTTAAGATCCATGTGGATGATGGTTTACCAAAGCTACTCCATATGAAGTAAAAAACCTTCCAATCTCATGGATCGGAAGGTTTAGTGTTGAGGTTCAGAATGAACTACTATCCTCCAAAGTCGTCAAACCTGACATTTTCTTTCGGAATGCCCATGTCGTCAAGCATTTTGAGGACGGCAGCATTCATCATTGGGGGACCACACAGGTAGTATTCGACATCTTCGGGAGCAGGATGGTCTTTGAGGTAATTATCAAAGAGGCACTTGTGAATGAATCCTGTGTATCCATCTCCATCCTTGTCCTCAAGGCTTTTGTTCACTTTCCAATTGTCTTCAGGAAGAGGTTCTGACAGTCCGATGTAGAACTTGAAATTGGAGAAGTCCTTCTCGATGTTACGGAAGTGATCCGTATAAAAGAGTTCTTTCTTGGACCGGCCGCCATACCAGTAGGATACTTTGCGCTTAGTCTTCTCTGTGTGAAAGAGGTGAAAAATCTGCGCACGAAGGGGGGCCATACCCGCACCACCTCCAACGTAGATCATTTCGCGCTGCGTCGGATTAATATGGAATTCGCCATAAGGACCAGATATGGTCACCTTATCACCAGGCTTTCTGCCGAAGATGTACGATGAGCAAATTCCGGGATTCACATCCATCCATTTGTTATTCTGACGATCCCATGGTGGCGTTGCCACGCGGATATTGAGCATCACAATGTTTCCTTCAGCAGGATGGTTGGCCATAGAGTACGCCCTGAAAATAGGCTCCTCATTCTTCATCTTGAGATCCCACAGTTTGAATTTGTCCCAGTCACCCTTGAAGACATCCGGTTTGTGGCCGAGCTCAGGGTGCGGAGCAATGTCCATGGTCTTATAATCGACAGTGATGGGAGGTACGTCGACCTGAATGTATCCGCCAGCCTCAAATTTCAGCGTCTCACCGGGAGGTAGTTTTACCACGAACTCCTTAATAAATGTAGATACGTTGTAGTTGGACACGACCTCACACTCCCACTTCTTGATTCCGAAAATCTCGTCAGGAATTCTAATTTTCAGATCCTGCTTTACCTTCACCTGACATCCCAGGCGAACATTCTCCTTTTTTTCCTGACGGGTCAGGTGACCCATCTCGGTCGGGAGTACATCCCCTCCGCCGCTTTCAACGACACACTTACACATCGCACAGGTTCCACCGCCTCCACAGGCCGAAGGAAGAAAGATTTTTTCGCTCGACAAGGTTGTGAGCAGGGAACTGCCGGCAGATACCGTCACGACTTTTTCTCCGTTGATGGTAATCTTGACAGGTCCGGATTGAACCAGTTTCTTCTGTGCGTAGATAAGTAGCAATACGAGCAGGAGAATAACCGCAGTGAACGCTACAATCGAGGTGGAAATAATGGGAAGCATCGTTCTGAAGAATTAGACTACAAATATATCCACCGTACCCAAAAAAAGGGCTTCCACCCGAATAAAAACGACCTTAAACCAGGGCCTGTTCAGCAATAGTCAGCCGTGTTCTGACTGCCGGAAGTGCCTCAGGGCTTAGGACAACGCTGATTCCATTCGTTTCAGCCCACAACCTAAGGGTTTGCCAGGATACAGAGCCCCACATCCGGTTCATTTTTCCCACACGCTCACCTCCGTAGAATGCAATGAAGTCTTCAAAGGATACCAGGTTAGGGTTCTCAAAACCAACCGATACCTCAATGATGGGCTCCGACGAAACGTCTTTTGTGTTTTCCTGCCACTTACGGTATTCATATCGGTAACCATAACGAAGGGCAGCAATGTCCGACAGCACCGCAGCGCCGGTTGGATTTCCACCTGCCCCTTTCCCAACAAATAATTGTTCCTCGGCAAATGATCCCTCCACCACGACTGCATTGAATTCATTTCTAATCGGAAACAACGCATGATTGTCGCGAACGAACTTCGGTGCAACCAAGGCGGTAATTGTTTCACCCGTGCTATAGGCTCCGGCGACAAGCTTGATCTTCAGGTTATTTTTCCTGGCATATGACAGATCGCTGGGTGACAGTTTTCCAATACCGATTCTCAGAATATCCTCGGGGGGTATTCGTTTGCCAAAGGCATGGGCAATGAGAATAGATAGCTTGAAAGTTGGATCAAAGCCTTCAACATCGAGTGAAGGATCCAGTTCAGCAAACCCAAGGTCCTGCGCAGCTTTTAACGCTTCATCAAATGACAACCGCTCTTCATCAATCCTTGTGAGAATGTAATTGGTACTCCCATTGAAGATGCCTTCAATCCTGCTCAATGAATCATTGTCGTAGTACTCCTCGAGGTTTCTGATGATCGGAATGCTGCCACAGACAGCCGCTTCATAAAGAATGGATCGGCCGGTAGCTTTCTGCAGGGCCAGGATCTCATCAAGATGTTCGGCCAGCATCCGTTTGTTGGCAGTGACCACGTCTTTTCCCCGGTTGACAGCTCCGCGAACGATATCCAGGGCCTTATCAGGATCGTTGATCAATTCAACAATCACGTCAATCTCAGGATCATCCAACAACGCTTCACGCGAGGTTGTAAATAATTCGGCAGGCAGCGATCTGGATTTCTCCGGATTCAGGATACAAATTCTTCTGATTTCTGTCTGTAGCCCTTTTGTCTCCTGGAGGACCCGATACAGTCCCTGGCCTACACAGCCGAATCCAAAAAGTCCTAAAGTGAGTTTCTTTTTCATGTTGGTGGTGTCAGGCAGGGATGAGTACTTTTTTGTTGACCAGTGCAAACGCTGTTTGCAAGTCGGCGATCAGATCCTCCGCTTCTTCAATACCACAGGAAAGCCGTATCAGTGAATCGGCAATTCCTGCCTGAAGTCGTCTCTCCCTTGGAATTGACTTGTGTGTCATCTGAGCCGGGTGGCACACAAGACTCTTTACACCACCGAGGCTTTCTGCCAGCTTGAAGTACGTGGTGGCCTTCACGAATTCCACGGCCGCTTGTTCTGTATTCTCACGAAGGCTAAAGGAGACCACACCGCCAAACAGGCCATGCTGCTGTCTTGCGGCTATTTCATGGTTCTTGTGGTCAGGCAATCCGGGATAAAAAACCTCTGCCACATCCTCATGCTGAGCGAGGAAATTTGCCACACGGAGTGCCGTGTTGCATTGGCGCTCAACGCGCAGGGTAACTGTTTCGATGCCACGAATCAGCAACCAGCAATCCTGTGGTCCAAGTATTCCACCCGAAGCATTTTGAATGAACTTGATTTTCTCTGCCAGCTCACCTGATTTTACAACAACAAGTCCGGCGACAAGGTCAGAGTGTCCGCCGAGGTATTTTGTACCGCTGTGCACAACGATGTCGGCGCCAAGACGAAGCGGCTGCTGCGCTATAGGTGAAGCAAACGTATTGTCAACCACAACGAGTGCGCCCTTCTTATGGGCAAGTGTGGTGATCCGTTCAATTTCAGAGATTTTCAGTGTGGGATTGGTTGGAGACTCGAGCCACACAAGACGCGTCTTGTCACTCAGGTATTTCTCAACATTTTGAGCGTCCGTCGTATCGACATATCGTACCTGGATGCCAAATTTCTGATAGACGTGAGTAAACAGCCGATATGCGCCGCCGTAGATGTCGTCCACGGCAATGATCTCGTCGCCAGCACTGAGCAGTTTCAGCACAGCGTCGATGGCTGCCAGGCCCGTGGCAAAGGCAAAGCCTGATGTGCCGTCCTCCAGTTGTGCAACAATTTTCTCCAGCGCATGCCGGGTTGGGTTATTGGAACGACCGTAGTCGTAGCCCTTGTTTACACCTGGCGCTTCCTGAACGTAGGTGGCCGTCTGATAGATCGGAACAGAGATTGAACCGGTCAGCTCGTCAACGGGGACGGAGTGGATGAGTTGTGTAGTCTTGTTCATGGTACAATGAATGGTTTAATGGTTTAAACATGATTCACTTACCAGAACGGCATACCGGAAAAAGCAAAAAGCTCTTCCGATAAATCAGAAGAGCTTTTCATTATCAAAGATCGATGATGTCGAAGCTGATTCTAACTTATCTCTCCAGATCCCGGTAGCTACCGGAATGAGGATGGATTTGGCACCTTATCCCGAGTTACCGGGATAGGTTGTCAAGGCTTCATCGGGCCATTACCCTCTGCCTTTCTTGATAAGCGAAATTTTAAAGAACGTGGACAAAGATAACATCACGGCATGCCAACAAAACAAGCAGTCTGGCAAAAAAATATTTTTCTGTTATCGAAATCGCCTGCTCTCAAGAGGAAAATAAACGGTCGTTAGTCACCATCCAAAGTGCACCATGTCAATGAGTTACATATTGGATTTTCGGATGAGCTGGATCTGGCCCAGGTGGTAAATGTCATGTTGAAGAATTCCATGAACCAGTGTGTAGAATGTGTACTTATGTGACGCTGCAGGAACAAGTTCACCAAGGCGTGTGTCAGGAAAAGCAGCGACCGCAGACATCAAATTCTCCTGGCTTTTCCTGAATGTATTTATCGCGTCGGCCCAATTGGTGGCTTTGGGAAAATTGGCCTCCGGAGCAACCTGAAACGTGTCGGTGCCCATCAATCTGCTGGTGACAAAATTCCGCCATGAAGTCATGTGCAGTAC
>JAEUUD010000067.1 GCA_016787625.1 Cyclobacteriaceae bacterium | reverse complement strand
AGAGAACGTCACCGGCTGATCGGGCAAGTTCTTCAGTGTATCCAGCAGGATGCGGGCCGGCACAGCAATATTGCCTCGTTCTTTCGACTCCACATTGATTTCCGTGATCATCGACGTCTGAAGGTCAGATGCCGTCACCGTCAGGCGGCTCTTGTCGATCTCGAAGAGAAAATTCTCCAGGATAGGAACGACAGGGTTGGCCGTAATCACTCCATTGATATAAGAGAGTTGCTTCAGCAGGTCGCTGGAGTTGACGATGAACTTCATGTACGTGTGGTTATGGTTGTTGTGCGCTAAGTTAGGAAGAAAATGGCTTCATAAACAATGGACACGAGGTTCAATGAGGTTCGGAATTCCGGGCGGATGCCATTCTATTGACCCTCTGTCGGCAGGAAATAGGACCGACGTCTGACAAGGTAAGGGACAACCTCAGGATCAAAGGCGGCCCATTCAGCTTTGCCTACACGTCCAAAGACATCATCCGACTTCTCTCCTGGCTTGAAAAGTTCAAGGGTGTATGTGCGGTTGGCTATGTCGTGGATCTCAATCATTGCCAGAATATCCTTCTCACCTTCTGCCCTTCCTTCAACGAATCGCCTGGCCATCAGGAGCGAAACGGCGTCGAGATAGTCGTTGAGTTTGGTCGTATCCACCTTTTGCATGCCAGCGATACCGAAATAACGATCCTTCAACTCGACCCTAAAACCCTGATTTCCTTCCTTCGGGTACGTTGCGGTCAGGCTCTTGAAATTCCTCCAGTTGAAATCAAACACCCTTTTGTTCCGCCACCCGTCGGCATTCAATTGAAAAATGCCGGAGACATTGACCCTGTAGCCTGGGATGATCATGATCATCGGTTGCACATCACCTGCTTTAAGAAACCAGGATTCTGATTGTTGACGGTTCCCGCCTGCAATGAATTCCATCATGGGCATGCCCGCTTCCGATAGAATGACCCGGGTACCTGATGCAGAAAGTCTACTGACCGCTGAATCTCTTATTGCGGCTGCCACAGGACGATGAGGTACCATCTGCCTGACCGTGGCCATCAGTACTTTGATCATCTGCAGGTCGGCATCCCACCGCTTGTTGACTTTCCACTTTGAGCCATCAAACGCCAGGTCGACGGTATCACGTCCCGTGATTAATTGAACGCTGCTTATTTTTTCTGTCTCTGCCACGGCAAAGAGCGTCGGATCGACAGAAGGCGCCTCCTCCTTTCTGTTAAAAAAGAACAATGATGCCGAAATGATCATGAGGATGATCAGTGATAGCGAAAGGTATTTGATTCGGTTACTTTCCATCGCTGCCTGGATTGAAATGCCCATACCTTCTCTGACGCCAATACATTTTAATCAAGGTGAGCGCTATAATGATCCCCACCGGCACCAGGATATTGATCGACTGCAAGATCATTCTGGAGTTTCGAATGCGCTCCTTGTTCAAGGGCCGGATGAGCAATTCTTTGCTTCTTGCGGTGATAAGGCCGGAGTCATCTGTGAGGTAGGCAATCATATGAAGCAGAAGTTCACGGTTGGCAAACGTATGATTGGTCATGGCGTCAAAACCCAATTCAACGGGCTGGCCGGATCGACGGTTCATTTCATTGCGGGCCAGGTCTCCATCAGCGATGACAACAATTTTCGTTTCAACACCTGTGGTCCGGATGCCCGTTGAATCCACGCCATCAGGAAGAAAGCGGTTTCTGAACAACGAGGTGAACTTTCCTTCAAGCAGGTATCCGAATACGTAAGGGCCAGATGCAAAATTTTTTGGGTTGATCTCCTTTCTAAGGTCATTCACATTAATCTTCAATGGCGCGCTGACACGTCTCGCATACGTTGATGAAAACAACAAAGGTGTCTTCCTTATGCCCATGGCCTTGACGGAATCCATGCTGCTCGCAAACCGTAATGCTGTTGCATCCAGGTTTTTTGTCATGGGGTGCGCGGCGTAATGGTTAACCAACGGAAAGAATGGCCACTCCATGGGTGTGATCTGCGGCGTACCATTCATGTTTCCGGTAACGACGGGGTACCTCAGTGAAACGAGATCCTGAACGAAATCAGCATTGATGCGAACGCCATATTGAAAGAGAAGGTCTTCTACATGCAGTTGATACGGGAATGCATAATAGTTGCCCTGGGACACGCTGTCCATGCTGGCCCTGAGGGCATCGAGAAGAAGGATGAGCTTGCCGCCACGGAGTACGTACTGATCCAGGAAGTACTTTTCCTTTTCAGAAAAAGAAGATTGAGGTTTAGCAACCACAATGACATCAAAAGATCCAGACAGGATATTTCTGTCAGCAGACACACCAAGGTTGACTTCATATGATCCCAGCAGGCCCTCACGAAGGCTTGATACAGAAATACTGTCAAGTTCCCCATGTCCCGTCAGGAAACCGATGCGCTTTCTGTCAGTATTGACCAGTTGCTGAATGGCATTGGCTAGTTCAAATTCAAGGTTCTCTATCGCACTATTCAAGTCCTCTTGTGAGCCCTGCCCTGCCTGGTCGCGCAGCAGCATCACGCCGGTTTGAAGTCCACCATAGGATACAATGGCTCCGGGGAATACCAGCTTCTCTGAACGCCGGCCATCTTTTGACTCAATGATATTCATGGGCTTTACTCCCCTGGCCACGAGGTCTGCCATGAACTCCTCACGTGCCTGTTGGCCGGCTGCTGCCAGCGGGTCAGCAAACCGATAGTGCACCCTGTTGTTGGAGTGGATTCGAAACTCATCCAGTGTTTCGCGGATGTTTTTCCGCAGGCGACGGAATTCAGCATTGAGATCACCGTCGAGGAATACATCGATGAATACATCGTCGTCAAGGTTTTGGAGTAAGGTCTTTGTGGGTGCTTTAATGGAATAACGTTTCTCTTCTGTCAGGTCAAGCCTTAAGAAGTACAATCCAGATAACTGCACAAGGACAACGGCCAGCATCAGGCCATTCAGGAAAAACAGCACATCACCGATTTTTCTTTTGCTCCTGGCTACCATGAGCGGCTGGATAAAACTGTTTTAGCGCTGAGCATCATGATCCCCATGACGCCTGCAAAATAAACAAGGTCGCGACTGTCAATGAGGCCTCTGCTCATCGATTCAAAGTGGTACTGGATACCTAATTGCTTGATGAGCAACGCCGTCGCGCCATCGTTTGTGAGTGCAGCGGCTGAATCAAAACCTGCATAGAAGAAAAAACAAAGAAATGCCGCCAGCATAAACGACACCACCTGGTTGGTCACCAGTGTCGATGCGAAAATGCCGATAGAACAAAACACGGCTCCCAATAACACCATGCCTGTGTAGGAACCGATGACTGCGGATGTGTCGATGTTTCCAGGAGGATCACCCAGGTAGCTCAGCGTGAAGTAGTACGTTATCGTGGGAATCAGCGCGATAATGACAAGGCAAACTGCAGCAAGAAACTTTCCAAAGACAATGCTCCCTTCACTGACCGGTTTGGTCAGCAGCCATTCGAGTGTGCCGAGTTTGCGCTCTTCGGCAAACGATCTCATCGTAATGGCGGGCACCAGGAAAATCAGCACAAAAGGTCCCAGGGTAAACAAGGTCTCCATATCAGCGAATCCATAGTCAAGGACGGACGTCTCTGGAAACACCCACGTCAACAGACCGATGGCAATGAGGAATACCACCACCACGGCAACGCCAATCAGCGAGTCGAGGAAACCATTAAATTCTTTTTTGAAGATATGCAGCATGCTATTCGCCTTTTGTCTCCTGTTGAGTGAGCTGACTGAAAACTGATTCAAGCGAATGCTCTTCAAGTTTTATCTCGAGTAAAGACAAGTTGTTGGCAGAAGCCCATGAAACGATTCGAGGGCGGATATCAATGTCGGACGACGTCATGACGAGGAATTTTCCACGACCATCAGGCTTGACCGATGTAACTCCCGGTATTTGCCGGAGCAGGTCGATGTTGACATCTTCCATAAATGCAACGGTCAACGTCCGGTCGCCGCCCTTCATGAGGTTGTCGAGTTTGTCGTCCGCCACAATGGATCCATGATGAATAACCAATACACGATCACACAACGCCTTTACTTCCTGCAGAATATGGGATGAGAAGAGTACTGTCTTATTGGCGCTGACGGCCTTGATCAGTTTCCTGATTTCAATAAGTTGATTCGGGTCGAGCCCCGAGGTAGGTTCATCAAGGATCAGTACGGCAGGATCATGAATGAGTGCCTGAGCGAGGCCTATCCGCTGACGATATCCCTTCGACAATGCATTGATCTTCTTGCTTTGCTCAGCTTCCAGCCCGCAAAGTCCTATCATGTCCGATACCCGTGTCCTCTTCTGGGTTGAGCGCAGCCCGCAGAGTGAAGCGGCAAAATTCAAATACTCATGAACGAACATATCATGGTACAGGGGGTTGTGCTCTCCGAGATAGCCGATGGAGCGCTTGACCTTCATCGGATGGTTTACAACATCCATATCCATGACGGAGGCTGTGCCGGATGTCGGAGGAAGGTATCCGGTAATGATTTTCATGGTCGTGGATTTGCCTGCGCCATTTGGCCCCAGAAAGCCGACGATTTCACCCGGCTTCACCGAAAAAGTGACATCCTGGACGGCCAATTGACGGCCGTATCGTTTGGTGAGACGGGATACCTGTATTGACATGAAAAATCGCCCGGCAAAATAGCCCAAAAGTCGAAGTCGTCCTACCCGATGACGGCAAGCTGTCAGGGAACAACGGTCACCTGCGGCAACCCTGGACCATTCATTGCAGTTAGAAAGAAAAATTAGGAAATTGCACGCCTTATGAAGTTCCTGTTCACACTATTCCTTGCTGGTTGTTCCATATTGGCTGTAGCCCAGGAAGGCTATCAGATTAATTTTCACGTCAAGGAACTGAAGGACACAACGGTTTTTCTGGGATACTACTTTGGAGAGGGCACCTTTATCAAGGATACTGCCAGGGCCGATCGCACGGGTCATTTCAGTTTTTCAGGCAGCAAGCGCCTCGAAAAAGGCGTGTACTTTCTTGTGATGGGCAAGCTGAAAGCTTTTGAGCCTGGATTTCTGGTCTATCAGAATCAGCATTTCTCCATGGAAGCCAGCAACACCGATTACATCAAGACCATGAAAGTGACCGGTGATGATGACAACAGGCTGTTCTTTGAAAACATGGTATTTAATATGGAGCGTCATCAGGAGGCATCGCCATTCATTGCCATTCTGAAAGACAGCACATTGAAAGAGGATCAGAAGAAAGATGCCCGTGAGTCCTATAACAAAATTGATAGCCGTGTTCAATCTTATCAGAAGGATCTTATTGCAAAATATCCGAATACACTGACTGCAAAACTTCTCCAGATCAATAAGCGTGTGGATGTTCCGGAGCCGCCAAAGAAAGCTGACGGTTCAATCGATTCCCTGTTTCAGTATCGGTATTACCGCAAACACTTCTTCGACAATTTTGATCTGGCCAATGATGCCATGATGAGGCTTCCAACAGCACAATATCAGCTGAAGTTAAACGAATACCTTGACAAACTCACGGTCCAGACAGCGGACAGCATCATGTCGGCCATTGACGGGCTGGCATTGGTGGCCAAGACAAACCCTGAAACATACAAGTACCTGATCTGGTCATGTGTGTACAAGTATCAGAAGCCTGCCATCATGGGCCTTGACGAAGTGTATATCAGGCTTTACGACAAGTACTTTGTCACCGGGTTGATGGACTATTGGATGACGGCCTCCATGAAAAAGTCCATGAAGGAATACGCCGACAAGATCCGCACCAGCCTCATTGGCAAAACCGGAGGCAATCTGATCATGCAGGATCAGGCGTTGCAGGCAAAATCCCTTTATGACATCAAGAAGAAATACTCCATCATATATTTCTTCGATCCTGACTGTGGGCACTGCAAGGAGGAATCTCCCAAGCTCGTTGATTTCTACAACCGCAAGAAAGATAAACTGAACTTTGAAGTGTTTGCCGTTAGCCTGGATACATCCATGGTGAAAATGCGCAACTACATCAGGGATATGAAGATGACCTGGATCACTGTGAATGGGCCAAGGACTTACCTGGGTAATCTGCACAATGCCTACTATGCGGAAACCACTCCGATGGTTTATGTCCTGGATTCAAAGAAAAAGATCATTGCCAAGGGACTCACGGTTAGTCAGTTGGAGGAGTTCTTTACTGGTTATGAGCGCTATGAACAGCGCAAGGCTGCCCTGAAGCCCAAGGGTACCTAGTACATACCCTTATAGCTTGCCAGGATACAATTCAGCACCATTTTATGCCGGTTAGCGACGTATTTCCTAAAAATTAACCTCTCTGATGCAACCATTTGACCCTTACGGAGTATCTAAGTAGGTATAACAGCAAATCAAGAAAATTATCATGGCCCTCCTGGAATCGATATTTGGCAAGAAGAAGAAAGAATTCAGGGCAACATGCCCCATCACCAAGGAACCCCTTGAAAAGGGTTTCGGCTACCTTTTAACGACTGCCCAGATCGTCGCCAGCAAGAAGTACTGGGACCTGATCATGACAGAGCCGGAGACCCTGAGTTATACCGTTTCTCACTTCAAGAATCAGACGAGCGGGACACAAATGAGGTCGATGATTTTCGAAAAATACGCCTCCATTCAAAAGCCCTGGATCGTATCCGATTCAGTGATCAATTATTTTGATGTTGATAAGTCGGCAGCAAAAGAAAATGCCAAGAAATGGTGGGCACTGGAAGGCAACTATTCACCGACGGACATCGGCGCTGCAGATCACACACTCGATGCTGCGACCTTCCAGACCTGGAAGAACTACGCGATACTCGAAGCGGGTCGCGACAAGGTTCGTTAATCCCTACTTTACCCGTTCAATCGTAAACCTGACCAGGTTGGTCAGCGATTTTCTGTATTCCGACTCAGGAAATTCCTGAAGGATGCCCAGTGCTTCCTGATAAAACTTGTCCATCGCCTTTTTGGCATGATCGATACCCCCTGATGCGCGGACAAAGTCGATGACTTCACGCACCTTGCCGGGCTTGTCGCTCTCACTGCGTATGATTCCCATCATCTTTCTTTTCTCGAGCCAGGAAGCTTTGGAGAGTGCATAAATCAGCGGAAGCGTCATTTTCTTTTCCTTGATATCAATGCCGAGTGGTTTGCCGATGCTGTCATCGCCATAGTCAAACAAGTCATCCTTGATCTGGAAAGCCATTCCGATCTGGAGGCCAAAGGCCTTCATCTTTTCCACTTGCTCCTTTTCCGCGCCGGCAGAACTCGCTCCCATGGCACAGCAGGAGGCGATGAGTGAAGCGGTCTTCTGCTTTATAATCTGAAAGTACACGTCTTCGCGAATGTCAAGCCGTCGGGCCTTCTCCATTTGGAGCAACTCGCCTTCGCTCATCTCTTTGACAGATTCTGTACCGATGCTGAGCAGGTCAAATTCCTTGTTCTCAACAGAAAGCATCAAGGCACGGGTGAGGAGAAAATCACCGACAAGGACAGCAATCTTGTTTTTCCACAAGGCATTGACGGAGAAGAACCCTCGGCGATAGTTGGCATCATCGACGACATCATCATGGACCAGTGATGCGGTGTGGAGCAGCTCGATAAGGGATGCCGCCCGGAATGTCGATTCAGTGATTTTTCCACAAGTGCCCGCGCTGAGAAAGATGAACATGGGCCGCATCTGCTTGCCTTTCCGTTTCACGATGTAGTTCATGATCTTATCCAGCAACATCACGCGGGTCTGCATGGAGGCCCGGAATTTTTGTTCAAATTCCTCCATCTCCCTGGCAATCGGTTGCTTGATATCCTCGAGGCGCAGTGACATTGCGGCAATATAGTCATTAGTCCATAGCAGATGGTTCAAGGTGGCAGACCTTTACCATCAACAATGGAGTAAGAT
Source organism: Cyclobacteriaceae bacterium (assembly GCA_016787625.1). Lineage (GTDB taxonomy): Bacteria > Bacteroidota > Bacteroidia > Cytophagales > Cyclobacteriaceae > ELB16-189. Next base: position 7,255 of record JAEUUD010000067.1, on the reverse strand, counting down.
GATTTTTCCTCAGGCGTGAACAGAGAGCGTAGACTATTAGCTACTTTTACTGTATGAAGGAATTTGACAAGAATTGGGAACAGGTCGTATTTGCCCTGATCGTTTTGACTGTCGCTTTTTTGCTGGGTAGAATCATTCGCATGATTCTTGGCCGGTTTTTTAATAAGGCAGCGGAGAAACTGAAGGTAGACCCAACCCGGTACAATTTCTTCAAGAATGCCAGTGAGCTTCTCATTTTCCTCATTGCCATGGTCATCATTTTCAGGTCGATTCCATCCCTGAGGACTTTTGGCAACACCCTCCTCACCGGCGCCGGTATCCTTGCGGCCATCGTGGGCTTCGCTTCTCAATCCGCGTTTTCCAACATTGTCAGCGGTATTTTTCTCGTCATCTTCAGACCGTTTAGTGTGGGTGACCGTGTGAAGGTCGGGCAGCTCTATACGGGCGATGTAGAAGACATTACCCTTCGCCACACGGTGATCAAGGATTTTGAGAACAAACGTATTGTCATTCCGAATACGGTGATCAGCAATGAAGTCATCATTAACTCCACCATTGTTGATGAGAAGGTTTGCATGTTCATCGAATTGGGCATTTCACTGGAATCAAACATACCTAAGGCCCAGTACATCATTCAGGACGAGGGCGTCAAGCATCGGTACTGCATTGACAACCGCACGGCGTCTGAGCGTCAAAAGGGTGAGCATCAGGTGATGGTTCGGGTGATGGGATTTACCGAACAAGCGACGCAGCTGCGCGCTTACGTTTGGGCCCGCAATCCGAATGAAGGCTTTGACATGAAGTGTGACCTGCACCTCTCCATCAAGGAAAGATTCGACAAGGAAGGCATTAGCCTGGCTGTACCTGTGCGCCTGGTCACCTACAAGAACGAACCGCTGGTTTAAGCATGGCAAAACGTAAAATTGACCCGGACGACGATGTCAGGAATGACCGCGTCATCCTGGAGATGATCCAGTACACGGAGACTGACTTCCTCATGCATGAGAATCCGTCTCTGGAGGAACTGATCAGGAACGTCAGGCCGGAGTACACCAGCTGGATCAATGTGGACGGTCTTCACGACAAGGCCCTGGTAGCGGAGATTGGAACACATTTCAAGATGCACCCCCTGCTGGTTGATGACATCCTCAACGATCACCAAACCAAAACGGAAGAATTTGATGAGCACTTGTTCTTCACGATGAAGATGCTGCACAGCATTTCCGGAAGCCAGATCGAGTACGAGCAAATCAGCTTTGTACTGGGCAAAGACTACCTCTTGTCCTTTCAGGAAAAGGAAGGCGATCTCTTCGGCACTTTGCGCGAAAGAATCAAGAAGGCATCTGGAAAGACCCGTAGCCGGAAAGTCGATTACCTCATGTACCGCTTAATCGATATCATCGTTGACAGCTACTACACGGTGCTGGATTCCGTCGGACACCGGATCGAAGAAATTGAGGAAGTAGTACATAAAGACACAACAGGTGCCGAGTTTGACAAGCTGCAGGTCATCAACAAGGAACTCATCTACCTGCGCAAGGCGTTGTATCCTCTCCGTGACGCCTTAAAAAAGATGACCAAGGATGAGAGCGGCTTTATTGATCCATCGACCATCCGCTATTTCCGCGATGTTTATGATCACGTTGGCCATCTCATCGACTCCCTTGACACTTACAAAGACCTCACTTCCGGGTTAATGGATATCCACATCAACACGATGAACTCCAGGATGAATGAAGTGATGAAGGTGCTTGCGGTGATTTCAACCATCTTCATGCCGTTGACATTTATCGTAGGGATCTATGGGATGAATTTTGATTTTATGCCGGAGATCCACACCCACTGGGGTTATCCGATTGTGTGGATTACTATGATTCTTATCGTGGTGGGAATGATCACCTATTTCAAGTACAAGAAATGGTTTTGATCCGGAAGCACGCTCGTTCGTGGGCTTTTATTTATCAAAAATGGTTCTAACTTTAAATTCCTAAACCCTGACGACCTATGGTAATTCCTGTACTGCTCCTATTGGTAGGTTTTGGTATCCTCATCAAGGGTGCTGATTTTCTCGTCAATGGCGCTTCCTCCATCGCAGCCAAGAAAGGTATCTCCAACCTTGCCATCGGCTTGACGGTGGTGGCATTCGGTACTTCAATGCCTGAATTGGTGGTGAGTCTCATTTCAGCTCTCGAAGGAAAGAACGACGCCTCCTTCGGTAACGTCATCGGCAGCAACAATTTCAACCTGCTTCTCATTCTTGGGATTTCCGGACTCATTTATCCGCTCGTTGTTCAGCGCAACACAGTAAAGTATGAAGTACCGATGTCCATGCTGGCTGCCATTATCTTGTTTGTTTTGGTGAACGACGCCCTGGTAATGGGTGACAACTCCGCGCCAGCGCCATATGGCGGCTACCTCAGCCGCTTCGACAGTATTATCCTGCTTTTGTTTTTTCTTGGCTTCCTGTGGTACATCTACCGGACGATGCGGCTTACTGCCGACCTGGGAGAAAGTGAACCACCCAAACTTTTCAGCACGCCGATGTCAGTCGGCATGGTGATCGCAGGGCTTGCCATGCTGATCGGTGGCGGTGAACTCGTAGTAGAAAACGCGCTCGAGATTGCACACCACTATGGCCTTAGCGAAAAACTGATTGGCCTCACGATTCTTGCCGCCGGCACATCCTTGCCAGAACTTGCTACCTCATGTGTTGCCGCTTACAAGAAGAATACAGACATCGCCATCGGCAACGTGGTTGGCTCCAACATTTTCAACATCTTCTTTATCCTCGGCATCACGGGCACAATCACACCCATTCCGTATAATGCTGCCTTGAACTTCGACCTTCAGGCATTGATGGCCTCGACCGTGCTGTTGATGATATTCATGTTTACCCTCAACACCCGCAAACTGGATCGCTGGGAGGCCTTCCTTATGCTGGCAGCCTATATTGCCTATACCGGCTATCTGATCGCGATGGATTAAGCTCCTTTTGCTTGTCAACAAAAAAACCCTGTCCGTTGGACAGGGTTTTTCATTTTGGTTCCGAAGAACCTTAGTTGACTTTTTTCTCCAGTGCGGTGATCTTGGCCTGAGCCTTGTCACTGCCGAGTGAAAGCGCCTTCTTATAAAGTTCGAGGGCTTCCTTGTAGGTTTCCTTCTTCTTCCTTGGAGCCAGCTTGGTACGGTTGGCCGCCTCTTCTACAGCTTCACCACGGGCAAAATAGGAGTCTGCCTCGCTCATCTTGCTCTGGATCATGAGCTCCTGGATGCGTGCTTCAATCAACGCAAGCTCCTGTGTCTTCTCATCGATCTGCATCTGCTTGTCGTTGAGTTCAGCTTCCTGCATGTCGATGGTTACTTTCATGTTGGCGTTGAGGTTGCCCAACTCGTCGACGCGCTGCTGAAGTGCTTTAATCTCTCCATCTCTTTTCTCGAGGTCAGCCCGGAGCTTCTTGATGATGTTGGCCGACGCATTGGCGTTGGCTTTTGACTTCTTCAATGACTTCTCCAGGTCGCTGATCTTGGATTGGGTTTCCTTCACATAGTTGTTCAGGTCCTTCATCCGTGACGTGTAGTCAGAATAGGTTGTTCCTTCAATGACATTCACACGGAGGAGTTGGCGGTTGGCATCGATAGAGTCCATCAATGTGCCCACTTCCTGAAGTGTTTTTGACATTTGCTGGCTCACCTGCAGTTCATTCTGCAATGAATCCAACTGGCTTTTCAGCCTTTCCGTTTCTCCGCCACAGCTAGCGAGCACAACGCATGCCGCAGCAGCGATCAGTATGTTCTTCATAAAATTCTTGGTTTATATGCGGCAAAAATACACCCCTTTCCTGCGAGTAAGATGCCGGGTCAAATAAATATTAGATGAATCGACAAAATCGACGTTAATCGCTTAAATTCGCCCCGGTTTAGCGTTTCTAGAAACCACCGAATGCCCAAAAAAATAGTCGCGCAGACGCGCATTGCTGACCTGGGCGAGCCACGAATTATCGTCATCGGGGGAGGCTTCGCAGGACTCGAAGTAGTCAGGAATCTCAAGCATGTCAAAGCGCAAGTTGTCCTCTTCGACAGGTACAATCATCATACTTTTCAACCCCTCCTCTACCAGGTAGCTACCTCCGGCCTGGAGACGAGCTCTATTGTCTTTCCTCTAAGAAAGAGATTCTCCTATCGCCCCAATTTTTACTTCCGCCTCGGAGAGGTAAAGCAAATCAGACCGGAAGAAAACATGATTGAAACTTCCATCGGGAAGGCCAACTATGACTACCTGGTGATTGCGTCTGGAGCTTCGACCAATTTTTACGGAATGGCTGACGTGCAGAAGAATGCCATGAGCATGAAGACGATCGAAGACTCGATCCAGCTGCGCAACCACATCCTCAGAAACATGGAGAATGCCCTGCTCACCGACGATGAGGAGCAGATGAACAGCTTCATGGATTATGTTATTGTCGGCGGCGGCCCTACCGGCGTAGAACTTGCCGGAGCCCTGGCTGAACTGAAGTCGCACGTATTCCCACAAGACTACAAAGAGTTGGATCTTTCCCGTATGGACATTCACCTCATTGAAGCAGGGCCGCGGCTCCTTGGCGGAATGTCAGAGAAAGCATCATCAAAAGCCCTACAGTACCTGAAGGAAATGTCGGTTGATGTGCGCCTCAACTGCGCCGTGAAATCCTACGACGGCTACGAACTGAAGTTCAATGAAAGTGACCGGCTCATTTCACGCACTGTAATCTGGGCTGCAGGTGTCAAAGGAAATCCCATCAACGGATTGCGCGAAGAGAACATTACACGGGGCAACCGCCTCCTCGTTGATCAGTTCAACCGTGTAAAAGGTTTTGAAAATGTTTTTGCTGTCGGCGATGTTTCGCTGATGGAAGGTGATCCGACATTCCCGAAAGGGCATCCCCAGATGGCGCCGCCAGCGATGCAGCAGGGAAAGCTCGTGGCAGAAAATATTGATCGACTGATCCAGAACAAGGACCTGAAGCCCTTCGTCTACAAGGACCAGGGAAGCATGGCTACCGTCGGCCGCAACCGCGCCGTCGTCGACATGAAGCGCTTTAAGACGCAGGGATTCTTCGCATGGTTTGTGTGGATGTTCGTGCACCTGCTTTCGATCACCGGTTTCAAAAACAAAGTGTTTACATTCTTCAGTTGGTTTTTCAGTTACTTGTCCTACGACCGCAGCAACAGGCTCATCATCGGGCGACCAAGAAGCGAACCCGAATCGTAACCCATGGAAGGATCAAAAGATACCATTAAGTACCAGTTGACCGTTGCGGGTGTTCTCGTTTCCCTTGGCATCATTTACGGGGATATAGGAACATCACCTCTTTATGTATTCCGCTCCATCGTCGGGTCATCCGTGATCAACGAAGACCTCGTGCTTGGCGGCGCCTCCTGTGTGTTCTGGACACTCACGCTCATTACAACAACCAAGTACATTTACCTTGCGCTCAATGCCGACAACAAGGGTGAAGGTGGAATATTCGCCTTGTATGCCCTCGTAAGAAAATTCAAAGCCGGCTGGGTCATCTTCCCTGCCATTATCGGCTGCGCTGCTATTATCGCTGACGGCTTTATCACACCTGCGTTCAGCATCTCTGCGGCCGTAGAAGGTCTTACCATCGACTATCCCGATATACCTACCATGCCGATCGTCATCACGATCCTGGTGTTGATTTTTGTTTTCCAGCAGTTCGGCACCAACGTGGTCGGCAAGACCTTCGGACCGATCATGCTGATCTGGTTCATCTTCATTGGATTTTTCGGAGCCGTGCAACTCGTTCAAAACCCCGGCGTGCTGCGTGCCCTCAACCCCATGTACGCATGGAACCTCCTGATGATTTATCCCGGCGGCTTCTGGCTGCTCAGTGCCGTATTCCTTTGTACCACCGGAGCTGAGGCTCTGTATTCAGATCTTGGGCACACAGGCAAAAGTAACGTCCGCATGGGTTGGGTGTTTGTTAAGCTCTGCCTGCTATTGAATTACTTTGGTCAGGCAGCCTGGCTCATTTCACAAAATGGACAGACACTGAATGGAAGGATACCTTTCTATTCCATCATTCCGGAACCCTTGCTCATTTTTGCCATCATCATTGCCACAGCAGCAGCCATCATCGCCAGCCAGGCGTTGATCTCCGGAACATTCACCCTCGTCAACGAAGCCATGAAACTCAAACTCTGGCCAAGCACCCGCATCCGCTACCCAAGCCAGATGAAAGGGCAGATTTATATCCCGGCCATCAACTGGCTTTTGCTGGCGGGTACCATCCTGGTGGTGTTGCGCTTTGGCCGTTCAGAGAACATGGAAGGCGCCTACGGTTTGGCCATCACCTTCGACATGCTCATGACGACCACGTTGCTGGTCTACTATTTTACGACGGTGAAGAAGTCACGCTTCCGCTCTGCCCTGCTGGCCATGCTGTTCTTCACACTGGAAGGCATGTTCCTCGTCTCCAACCTCGACAAATTCAAGCATGGCGGTTCATTCACCTTTGTGATCGCGTTCACCTTCTTCCTGCTGATGTTCATCCTGCTCAAGGCACGGGGTCTCCGCGACAGGCACACGGAGTTTGTCGATCTTAAACACTACGTCCCTCTCATCCAGGATTTGCAGGCCGATACGACGGTTCCCAAGGAATCTACCAACCTTGTCTTTATGGCCGTTGCCGACAGTAAGCGGTATATCGACTCCAACATCATTTATTCGATTTTCAAAAAGCGGCCCAAGAAAGCCGATGTGTACTGGTTCCTCCATGTGGATACAGTCGACAGTCCCTACACATCCAAGTACTCTGTTGATACCATCGTGCCCCGCAAGTGTTTCTTTGTCAGGATCAAGCTGGGATTCAAGGCTGACCATCGCGTCAATCTGCTCTTTGCGAGAATCCTTCACGACATGGCAGAAAACGCCGAGATCGATCTGGTCAGTCACTATGACTCTTTGCGCAAGCACAGCATGCCTGCTGACTTCAAGTTCATCATTCTTCACTCCCTGGCATCGGTTGACAGCGAGATATCCACGTTTGACAACCTCATTATTCAGGGCTACCGCTTTATCAAAAAATACAGCCTATCCACTGAAGAGATGTATGGACTTGAACTCGCCAACGTTGAAGTAGAGACCGTGCCGATCATGGTAGGGCCGGTGGCCAAGGTGCGCATCAAGCGCGAAAAGGAAGACGTGGAACGACAGAAGGAGATCAACTACTCCAACCAGAACAAGCCTTCTTAGAGC
>JAEUUD010000066.1 GCA_016787625.1 Cyclobacteriaceae bacterium | reverse complement strand
CATTTATTCCACCACCGATAACTCCACCCGTTAAGATTCCAATCCCATATTCTGCTGCCGGCATCATCGGGACTCCGAAATAGAGGCTATTGCCCAGGCTTTGTATGGGCATTGCAAATGCTGAACCAACCGCTCCGCCAGCAAGTCCAGCCATGAAGCCCCCGGCGCCCAATGTTGCAAGTGTGGTTCCCCCTCCGGCTGCTGCAAAAGCAGCGCCACCGGTCACTGCTCCTAAAGCGCCTGCTCCGGCGCCAATTCCAAACGCCACAAATCCATCGAGCCACGGATTTGCGCTAGTTGATATCTTGTCCCAATGCGTTGCAACATTGATGACCCCACCTATTAAAGCAACGATGCATATTGGGCATTCCCCATCCGGATCAGTGAACGTAACCGGGTTGTTCATCATCGAAGCATAGTTCGAGATGTACGGCATCTTCCTGGCCTGAGGATCGTTCGAGAACCACCTCCCCAAATCCGCCCAGTACATCCTGCTCCCAAAGTCGTGCCATCCCGTCTGTGCAATCAACTCCTTCCCCTGGAACAGGTTCGCATTGTTAATCTCTCCCTCCCGCAGCCAGGTGTTCGAAACCATTCCGAACGGATAATAATTATTCACTTGGATCACCGGGCTCTCCTGGTGGGTGATCTTGAAATCGTCGAAGTAGAGGTGCAGATTCGTGTTGTTATTATCATAACTCAGATAAACGAACAAATACCCAAGCTCCTTGATCTCCAGTGGCGCGTCAAACTGCACCGTGTGCTTCGTACCGGGCAGGTTCTGCACCGGGAACGACTTGGCCCGGATCGGCTTGTAGTGTTCGTCGAACAGGATGTAATTCAGGTACCCTGACGGAAACGTGGATCCTCCAAAACCGGATAACGCAATCAACGGATTGTCTGTCGTGCTGTAAGCCGTCGATATGGCCGCATCAATGGCCGGCGCACCACCCGCCAGCGCACCTGAGACAGCAGCAGCCATCACGCCTGCCGTAGCCGCTGTAAAGCCGCTTGTGCTGGTGAAGTACGCTGTCACCTCACCACTGATGGCATCTCCCGGAAATACTTTAAATGTCCTCGCCGGGCCAATACGCTTGTTGCTATTCAGCCGGAAAGCCTGGCTGCCTCCGGGAGTTGAATTGGCCGAGGGGATGACGATCATATATGAGGGATCCAGATTCGACCAGTTCTCAGTCTCCACCACGTGGTTTTTCGTCTCCATGGTCGCCATGAAAACAAGGGTGGCCGGGGTGGTCTGCAGCACAGCACGCGGGCTGCCCACCTGGTCGGTCAGGAAATAGTTGTACTCAAAGTCCGTCTTGTACAAAGCGACGCGGTTGATGTAGAACCGGTGATTGATTGCCGGAGCACTCCACCGTACGCCGACCTGAATCCACGTTGCACTATCTGGAATGGTAAATGTTGCGCTCACCCAGTCCTGGTTTGACGCGCCATACGGCAAGGCTCCCTGCCACACCAGGTCACCACGGTTGGTCTTCACATAGAGTTTGGCCGTGGTGCCTGCTGACTGAAACCCCAGCACCCTGAACGTGTAGGTCTCCCCCTTCTTCACAGGGAATGAATTTCCCTTCGTCGTGGCAATCGGATACACCCCTGTTGACGTAAGCGCCGTACAAAAAGCTGAGACGTAGGTTTGGCCGGTGATATAAGCCGCCGTCACCGACGCGTTTTGAGGTGTGTAGCCCGAAGGACTTCCCGCCTCCTTGTTGTCCATGAAGTTCACAACACTAGGCGCCGTGATTCTGCCTTCATCAAAGCCAACCTGTAAAACCTGACCATTTAACAGCTCTATTCCTCCCACATAATCCTTTGTCCCCGCAAGCGAGTCGGCAGGGCTCTTTACTTTGTAGTACTCTTCCTTCAGCTTAAGTCCCGCCGCATCATAGGTGTACTTCAGGTAGTATCCATTGCCGAGGCGTACCCTTTTCACACGATCGTTGAAGTAGTACTTGATCGAGTCAATGGCCTTGTTTCTGTCATAGAGCAACGCCCCATTCACGTCGTAGCCATAATCATCTCCCGTATTGCTGCCGTCCTTGAATCCCTTGTCTTTGTTGGCCGTTGCCAATCCCTCGGTCACTTTGCCCAACTGGTTGCCGCCGTAGGCACTGTAGTCGTAGGTGAGCTGGTCAATGGCAGTGGCCGTATAGCCGGAACCGCTGTAAATACCGGAGTTTCTGTTCAGGGTTTTAATGTTGCCGTTGAAGTCGTGGGTGATGCCGGACTCATTGTAAAAGTCGGGCTGCTTTGACCAATCATAAGCCGGCGGATTGTTTGCTGTACGGATGCCTGCCTTGTAGGCTCCGGCATTGAGTTGCCCAAATGAATCATAGGTAAAGTTGTAGAGCCTGCGTTTCTCAGAGAGGTCTTCCTTCCAGTTCACAGCCGTGATCATACCGTCCTTGCGTGTTGGGTTGCCGCCGCCGCTCGGTACCGCGCCGTTGTAAGCCAGCTCCATGCCAAAGTAATCATTTGAATCGTCTACCGGCAGGTTGTTCATGTGCGTCATCCAGCCACGGATGTTGTAGCGGAAGTCAATGTTCTGTAGAAAGGTCGCCCCATCGTCCTCGCTATGAAGGCGTTTGCGTATCACTTGCCCGATCTCGTTGTACTCCAGTTTGCTGATGATGACCTCAGGCTGGCTGTTGATCTTGTGAAGAGTCTTCTCCAGTCTCCCCGCGTGATCGTAGGTGAATCGCTTGCGGATCGTGTTGATTCCCCCGCTGTTGTATCCTGTCGCCGTATGACGCTCTTCAATGGTTTTACCGGTGAAGTCCATCAGCGTAGACACCCTGTCCCGTCCGCCCAGGTGATTCGCTCCAATCACCTGAATCACTTCTCCGTTTCGGTTATAGTAGGAGACTGTCTTCAGCCAGGTAGCTGTATTGAGCAGCCTCACGCTGGAAGCTATCTTAAAACCGAGCACCTGGTTCTTTGCTGAGGAGAGGTCCAGAGAATCGCTCCACGACTCCTGTACAAATTGCAGGTTGGTATCTCCACACGGAGCACAGGTGGAGTAGTCATCGTAGTAGCTGATCACCAGCGGCTCATCGTTGCCGTCGGGAAAAACATTGTCCTCCGTACCAGTGACAATACCTGCCTGCGTGAGGATATTTTGATAACCAGTGTTTCCGCTGAGGGCATCTACCTGCGCCTGCATGGCGGAACGGGTAACGGAAGTGGGGCTATGATAAAGTCCTGATATGACGGGCCGGTTGAGGACATCGTATTTCGTATAGCTCCAGTCATTGACAAGCCTTTGTCTTGCATCCTGGGTTAATACAACACGGTCCCGGCTGTCGTAAATGGTGTACACCCAGCCGGTTCCGGGCCCCTTTGTTTCCACTTCACGTCCGTCGTTGTCATACACCGACTGGTATGCCCAGGCATCCACTTGCTGCTGGGTCGGGCTGAAGTTAGAGCCTTGTCTGAGCAACTTCATCAGCTCGGGTGGAAGCACAAACCGCAGCTGCTCCAGTGCATCATAAACGTAGTACGTCTCCGCCCACTCACTTCCAACCTTTGTCCTGGTGACGATGTTCAATCCGTCGCGCGTAGTGACTGATTGTGATTCGACATTTTGCTCGTTGGTGACTTTCGCTACACCAAGGACTCCGGCAGGGTATGTAGAAGCGCTAATCGGCAACGATCCGGATACGGAGTAAAGCTGAATGGCGTCAGCGCCGGAATCGGTGTTTGTGCCATAGTTCATTGTCCGGGGAGCCACGTCCGGTTGCCATTCCGCACCAACCGCTCCCTGAATTTTAGGTCTGCTCAGCGGTGAGTTTTCGAATTCCGTCAGCGCATAGGGCTTTTCGTCATCCATCACAAGATCAGCGCCTGGCTGATAAAATGCAGTCTGTGCGCCTAAAGGGTTGGCCTGGAGAAATCCGTTTGCCTGTTGAGACATAAAAGGCAGGTACTTTTTTGCTGTGCGGCCGAGCTCGTCATACTCTTCAAAGCTGATCATATCTTTTCGGGTGATGCTGGCTGCCGTGATGGGTGAACTTCCTGTGGCGACGGTTTGTGATGGCCGACCAGCTTCATCGCTGTATCCTACAGTCTGGAGAAATTTGCTGGCGTTATGAATCAAGTCATACAACTGTGCTTCCGTCGTGATGCCCGGAACCGTGATGCTGTTGGAAACCGAAAAGTTATTGGGGTTTCCTGTCACACCCACATCAACGGAAGCACTGGAACAACCATTGGATCCCCATGTCAATGCCGAATAGTTGCCTGATCCGGTTGCCACGTAGAAAAACTGTGTTGCCCCCCCGATGAGCGTGTTGTCTCTCTTCCATTGCACGGTTGATGATGGGTTGGCGACGGTCAGCAGCGTCGCACCCGGTATTATTTCGAGTGGTTTGGCGGAAATCGTTGGTTGAGGAGGGTTTGCCTTGATCTCTACATCAATTGATACAGTTGGCAATGAGCACCCATATTTGGTCACGATCACATGATAGTTGCCGCTTTCAGTTGCCAGGTTGGTCTGGCCCACGGTAAACGTTGATGCGCTACCCGTTATGGGGCTTCCGTTCTTCATCCATTGATACGTCAGGCCGGATCCTGAATTGGCATTCAACACAACATGCTCACCCTCGCAAACAGAAGTCGGACCTGATGCGTGCAGGGAGACAACGTGCTGTGCCACGTCAATACTCTGCGGATAAACAGTCGTTTGACAAACCACATTTCCATACTGGTCAAGCACGTCCGGGTAGCATACCCTGTCGCTTGAAGAAATCGTCAGGTTGCCTGATGGAGAAGTCCAGGTGATAAAAACAAATTCGGGCCCTTGTTCTACCACGCTGCCGCCCGTAACAATAAACTCATGCGTAACCGTACTGGTGCAACCCTGCGTACAAGGTGAAGTAAAAGACGGGTAGTACGAATACGTTGAGCCGACACATATCTCCGGGCCACCCAAAGGCGGCGGTGGAATTGTCGAAATGCTTTCAGCATTGGATTCTCCTGAAGCACCTCCCGGGTTAACCGCCTGGACCCTGAAGTAATACGTTGTACCAGGAACCAGGTTGAAAACCTCAAATTGGGTCCCAGACACCGGTAGGTCGTTATACAGGTTGAGGTCGTATAAGAAATTGCTGTTTGTTGAAATGTCCAATCGGTAGCCTGTGGCGCCAAAGACAGCATTCCAACTCATTGAAAATGATTTGTAAGTGGCATTTGTCGCCGGGTTCATGACCGGAGCCTCTGGAATGATGCGCACCTGAATGACACCGGATTCTGCCGAAATTCCATTGCAATTGTACCCCTGAACCCGGTAATAATATGTCCCTCCGGCCGTCAATCCTGTTACACCCTGGGTCGTCCCCGAAACAATCAGGTTGGAATAGCCGCTGACATAGGTTGCAAAATTACTGACCGTTGAAACGTCCAGCTGATAACTTGTGGCTGACGCCACGGCATTCCAGCGGGCCGTGAATGAAGTCGTCGTCACGTTCAGTGCCGACAGCGCGACTGGTACCGAAGCAGCTGTGCCATAGACGCTGAATGCGCTGGATGTATAGTGATTGTAATCGCAAAAAAGAACCGGCGGCGAGTATTCCGGATCGATCCAGCAAACTTCCTCAATACCCGCCGCAGAAAGGGTTCCCGACGATGAACTCCACGTTACTGTAATGGCTGAACCGGTATTGGTTCCAACGATCGTTCCACCGCTGATGTTCCATGTCAGGCTTTCAGAGGGTCCGGAATAGACGTACTGCGTTGTTCCGTCAGGACATATATAGATAGAACCGGAGATATTGAAATTGTGATAATAATGATTCTGTGAAAGGGAATCGATTGGAGCTGCCAGCATCCACGCAAAGAGCAGCAGCACGGGTAACTGCCTGATGGCTAAACCGGAACTTAGCGTCACTTGGCGAATTTTGCGGTTGAATGGTGTGATCAACATAAATCTCATTGAACGGTCACTATTTTGAATCGATGAAGTGACGTGTACTCACCTGGTTTACTGAAATCCATGGTGATGAATGTGCCGGATGGGGTTTTTTCAAGCGTCATTTTACAGGCCTTGCCATCGTGCTGAAGGGTGTAGGTGACCGATCCCGGCATCGCCACATTGTTCCAGGCGCCCTGCACCGACGTCACTGTATATAACGTTGAAAGCTGGCCTTTTTTTTGAATCCACTCTACCGATGTATTGGAATTCGTCCTGAAAGAGCATTTCAGGGTTGTTGTGACCGATGTCTGCAGGTTGGTTGTTTCAACAGCTTCCCACGTTAAATTATTGGTTGAAATGTTCTGTGCCAGGGTGGTAGTGCCTGCTATCAAAACAAGAAGACACGTCTTTATTGCACCGGTCATAATCCTGGTTGTGAGTTTTTTCGTGCTCATCAGTTTTTGATGTTGGTGAAGGTATGCTGGATGATGTTTTTGTTTTGATCGCGGACGAATTTTGGTTGTGCAAACTCATCAAATTCATAGAAAACTGTCCGATTATTCTGGTCTGATGCGGCTGTAACATTGCCAAAGATATTATAGGCCATTGTTTTCATAGACGACAAGGGTGGATGTACCCTCACCTCATCAATGAGCATAGCCACTCCAAGCACGGTGCCGCCAATAGTGATCTGGGAAGAAATGGTCTGCTCCGTGAGCTGCCAGTTTCCTCCACTGACCGGTTTTGTCCAGTAGGTGAGTTTTGACGGGCTAAGGGATGGTGTTACTGTTAAGGAGGCAGTACTGCTCTTCATGCCCATGTATGCATCTGCGCTCGTATTGGAGACAGCGTTTTCAAAATTGAAATGCTGAACGTGTGTCAGGTCGGCATTGGAAATTTCAGCGACAACCAAAGGACGAACAGGATCAAAAACGACCGATGTGAAAAAACCCTTATCGGTTGTCGACGTAACAAGTCCTCTGCTGTCATAAGAGTTTATTGCCGATGCTTGTTTCCAGTCTGATGATGGTTCCGTTTCCGTCCACGGGGTAAACAATGAAGGCCCAGTCCTTCGCCATTGATAAGACTTCCACGGCGCCGGGACATTTCCAACTCCCCACAATTTGTACTTGGTTGCTGTAGCATCTGTTGGAATGCCGTCAACCAGTTTTCGCTGATAGATAGCTCCGGTAAAAATCCATTTGGTTCTTGTGTGGTCATAAGCTTCCCACCAATAAATGGTTTCATTCTGGACGGATTGGTAAGGTGAGCCGCCGGAAATGCTTGTCACCAGATTGACCTTTGGCATACCTGTATTGACATCGAAGGTCTGAGTCGATCGTATCTCAAGGCCATCCTGTTTTGAAACGGACACAACAGGTTTGTAGTAAAATCCAAGTGCCTTTGGCAGGATCAGGTAGCCACTGCTTGTTTCACTAACCTTGGTATTTGAAGCATTGAATGTCTCTACAAGGTATGGCGCACCCAGCACCCTCATGTAGTTGTAAACAGATACATTTGAATTTGCATCTCCAACATAAGTTGGCTGCAGGGGGCCATTGAAGCTATGAGATACAACATATCCATTTGGTCTTGAGGACGGATTTGCGCTTCCTGGTATGGTAGTAAATTTATTGAACTGAGGGATCAGTCCCGTCACATCCGTAGTGGGAGATTCAAAAGCAAATGAGGTGTACACAGAAGCAATTCCATTGTGATTTTCAACTGACCTGGCAACAAACTGCTTTAATGCCCCCATGACCTTTTCACTTACAACCCTGTATATCTTCAAACTTTTTGCGACCTGCATCTGTGAAGCATCTGTCACCTGGAAGGTAACTATCGTATTGGAAGAGACCTGAGGAGAGGGTAAGAATTCCGGATTCACCAATGATGAATAAACGTCAGAGATCAGTTCCGGAACTCTACCCTCTCCAGAGGATGGAGGAAGGTTGGTTTCAGATTGACCAGAGTACGGAAGGTGTATTCCCCCATTCTTAATGGAGACGACACCCGATTGAGTTCCATCGGGATAGCTTGCAGTAATAAAATTGAATCCCGCTTGCAGTGGGTGTATCGACTGTATCGGTCCATCGACAAGAAATTCCGGGGAGTATGCCTGTTCATTTCTTTGATATGGATTAAAGACTCCATTGGTACCCCGGTAATAGAACCGACCATTGGTAACAAACCAGTTGGCACCGGCCATGATGGAGATCGGATGAATTGTTCTATCAAACACTGTTTCTGCCAACCAGGTATTATTGTTTGGATTAAACTGACGCAAAACTGTTTTCTTGGCCATGGAGGAAAGAATTCTCGGTGTTATTCTGAAATCCTCACCGAACGAGAAAAGGCTTCGTACATCCGCCGGAAAATAATCAACCAATCCTGAACTGACCCACGAGGTTCCCGTGTAGCGATAGGAAATACCACCTTTGCTTGTCCCATAGACCAGGCCTGAAAAATTGATGTCCAACAAAGAATTACTCATTATGACGGTCGCCATCGAACCGTTGATGATGACATATGAATTAAGGGACTTCACCTCAAGAACAGGTTGCTGGGTGGCATACGAAACCACGTTTTCATCCAACGTAACTTCGGGGCCTAATGTGAATCCCGAAAAACCCGGGCCCCAATTGAGGGTGTAAAATGACTGCTGGTATCTGTGCCAGTTTGGATTTAAAAAAATAGAAAACTGATACTTTGTTCCAACGACACACGCGAAAGAATTGGAAGCGAACCACCCATCTCCTGTTAGGTTCTTATCCGAGAAATCTGTGGAAATGGATGTTGCGGCCTCATTCCAGGTCAACGATTTGTTCAGGTAGTAAACCGTGGTTACATCGGGGTTAGAATCAACCCTGGTGGTAATGATGTAGTTGTTAGCTGCCCCGTAGATATACTTTCCTGCTGGTTTATTTACCGTCTGTATGTCCCAGGCGGACCCATTCCATCTGATCGCAAAATGATTTCCATTTTCTGCGCCAATGGCTACAAAGTCGGTACCTGCCATCAACCTCGGTCTGTCACCCAGATTCTGATAAGGATAATTGGGGCCATTGCCACGGTTCATAACGACTTGGTGCTGAATCCACTCAGCCTCTACACCTTCCTTTTTCCTATACAGAAACAGGTGATACACATCACTTGAGCCAAGTCTGTGCAGGGTCGCAAAAAGATTTCTGCATGTTACCAATTGAAAATCCTGGTCGTTAATATGATCACTTGTATTGGACTCCGTCACATCGCGACCTGTCACTTCAGTCATTGTTCCTGTTGATGCATAGGAAGCACCCATACTTTGCTGCTTCCATTTGCCACCCTCCCAGGTAAGCACGTCCACGATGACAGGCTGAGCTGAGGTGGTGTGTGTAGTGCCAGAGCCCATCTTTCGCCTGGTCACAACCGTATAGTCGTCCCCAAACCAAACTTTAGGTTCTCTGTATCCAGTTACTTCTGCTATGGAGTCCTCCAGGCTTGTACCCGTAAGCTCTTGAGGGTCATAATCATACTTCATATAACCACCGGATGGAAGAGTGACTTGCAGCAAGGCACCAAAGTTCCTGTCAACTTCATCCACAGTTTCATAACCAAAAGTCATGGGCGGTAACTTTGATCCGATACCAGAAACAACGGCCATCGACTGAAGTAGTCGCTTCGCTAACTCACCAGACTTTAATATCTGATACCCAAGCCTAAGTTCACCCAACACCTGGCCGCTTTCATTGAATCTCACAATACGATCGAGGTACTTGTCCTCATACTTTTCCTGGTACCCGTCTGACTCATTTCCTTCTGTATGGGGATCCTGGAATTCAACAATTCCACCCGATTGTTGCTTGAGCTGATACACCAAATGGATGTACTCACCTATGGAATTTGTAATCTTGCTGAGATAGGATGCCCTTGTATGAACAGTGCCTCCAAAAGCTTCCACATCCTGGATATAGGTAAAAGTGAGATTGTCACCCCAGATATCCACTACTTCATCAAGGTCCCAGACATAAGCCAACTGTGCTCCGCCAGACAAATGACTGGCATTACCAATCCAGTTGCCAAATCCAACCATGTATTGAGTCGACTTTCTGGCTGCATTGCCACCGAAAGTAAACTTTGTTCCATCTTCCTTGATGACGGTCCACTTATCATTGGTGGGGTTGTACCTGATCTTCCAGAATTCATATTTCTCCATGTAGTACTTCCAATCGGTTCCTTCAAGTCCATCATAGAGGAGCATAGAATTTACTCCCCCACCGACTATGAAGAAGGAATCATCATTGCGGTCCACTGTCCCCTTATGGTCTGCAACAATTCTTGGTATATCAAGAGTCCATCCAAGACCCAGGACGCCTGTTGGCGCCTCCCTGTTCCAAACATCAACCACTTCACTGACCATTGATGAATAGCCGGCATTCACAGAATAGCTTAGGCCAGCCTTGCCTGAAATTGACATAAGGGGCATTGTGAACTGTACCTGTCCGGTGAATTGATTGACACTGTTGGCAAGAAAACCAAGGTCAGCAGGCAAAGAAGGAGATCCGCTTGCGGGAGAACCGCTTAGTGGTTTCTGCACCTGTGCTGAGGCCAGAAGAGAAACGCTGATAAGAAAGATTAGTCCGCAAAGTCGCATGCCCATTCTTTAAGGTTATTAATTTCTGTATTCAACTGAGCCCGTGACATCTTCCCTGCTGAGTTTCTGACGGAGGCCCTACTGGCACTTTGCATGATCAGGGGACATCTTGTTAACGAGCACAACATGGTCACAAAAACCAGCATTCCGAGTCATATAATTGTCAGGAAAACCTGATGATTAATTTTTGACATGAGTCACAGAATGACGATGGACTCATTCCTTCCCGATGCGTGACAATCCAACTCTTTCCATAATTCCTAAAGTTGTTTCCAAACCCTCCTGAGAAAAAATAAAAATGTTTCATTTTCTTACACGCAAAAAACTACCCCTTTAGGGGTATGTCTCATGTTCAACTAAGTACTAATCAGTCAAATAACTTTGTGAATTCTGAAAATCAAGGTATCTTAATTTGACAACCACTTTAATCAAATTTTAATCTCTAAAGAATCCATGATTCGAACGGTCCTGATTGATGATCACCACCTGATTGTTTCCGGATTGCATCGTTTGCTCTCAGACGATGGGAAGTTTGAAGTGGTGAGAACATTTACTTCAGGGCTTGAATTTCTGGACGACTACAAATCGTCAACCGTTGACCTGATCATCATTGATATTGAATTGCCCGATATCAACGGCCTTGATGTAATCAGGAGGGTTCGCCACCAGGATAAGGGTGTCAAGATCATCGTGCTAAGCATGCATGAGGAAGGATTCTTCCGACTGGAGTCAATTAATGCCGGGGCCAACAATTATTTTCCAAAATCGGGTGACTCCAGACGTTTGATCGATTTGATTTCAGAAACAATGGAAGGGGAACAAGTGCTGAAGGCCAATAACAAACCGTCAGCGCATGGACCACTTTCTCATCAAGAGCAGGAAATCTTGCGTAGAATCGCGGGGGGCAGTACAACTTCAGAAATAGCCAGTCAACTGCACATCTCCCCGCTAACAGTTAAAACACATCGGAAGAACATCCTGCGAAAACTGGATGCACCAAATACCGCCGGGTTAATCAGTATGGCTTATGACAAGGGATTGATCTGATTCTTCCAAAAAGCGACTTACTTCTGAGTCCTCATTCTCTTCTCCACCCAGGCGCCAATCTTCCATTCTCTTTCAGCATAGGTTCCGGATAGCGTAATAAAATCAATGCCCCGCTCCTCAAGCTTCTGTCTGAACAGCGCCAGCATGTCGGTCCGTCTGTCACCCAAATCCCGCAACCCATCCGGCACCCAGGGTACATCAATATCAAACAGAAAATACTGATCCATGGGAACCTGCTTTTCCAGTTCGAACAAAATGGCCGGCACTTTTTTCAGGTACACTTCTGAATAAATCTGTGTGGTAATCAAGTCCGTGTCACAGAACAGTATCCGGTTTGCAGTTGTTGTCTTTTCAAGGATGCGTTTCACTTGTTCTTTACCAATTCGAATGATATCCTCCTCGGTAAATTGATTGGACGTGACCATCTCTCTTGCCACCTCAGGTACAAACTCCGTATGGTACTTTTCTGCCATCTTCGTGGCCAAAGTCGATTTGCCTGTACTTTCAGGACCATAAAAGCAGATACGGATGACTGAGGTTTTCATGAGGCATACTGCTTGGCTTCCTGGTTCCATTTCCAAAAACCAATGGAAGCAATTATACAAAACACCATGTACTCAATGCCCACCAGCATAATGCCTTTGGTAAAATACAATCCGGTTGCCACGATATCGGCAAGTATCCATGCTAACCAGCATTCCACCTTCTTCTGGACCATCATGTAGGTGGCTGCTATGCTGACAGCAAGTACGAATGAATCGAGAAATGGAAAAGCGCTCGGCAATGGAAAAAGTACCGGAAGCATTTCATGTAGCGAACTGGCCAGTAAGCCACAAATCATCGTTGCGGATGCTGTGATCATGGTGAGCAGCCACAAGGTTTTCTTGTCGGTCAGGCTAACGCGAAGCTCCTTTCTTTTGTCTTCCTCACCCTGTTTCGGGTGCGCCCATCGCCACCAACCCATCAGGTTGGTTATAAAAAAGAATACCTGGAGAAACATGTCCGGATACAGCTGGATCTGATAAAAAAGAAAGAAGAACAACACAACATTGACAATGCCTATTGACCAGCTCCAGATATTTCCTCTCGCAGACAACCACACTGCCACACCTCCGGCAAGGGTTCCAAAGAACTCAAGATAACTCATCGAGTACCCGAGGAGTGAAAAGAAAATGGTGTTGTGGTCGAAGAAAGACACGGTGAGAAGTAAGACGTAAGAAGTAAGAATTCAGGACTTAATGCAAAAAGCTCTTGTTCATTCACCCTTGGTTACAGGCGTATACAGACGTTCTTGGCTTCGGTGAAGAATCTCATCGCTTCCCATCCGCCCTCACGGCCAACGCCGGAACCCTTGGTTCCCCCAAAAGGTGTGCGCAGGTCACGATAGAGCCAGCAGTTGACCCATACGATACCGCACTTTAGCTGGGATGATATGCGATGAGCACGTGTAAGATCCGATGTCCAAAGGGTTGCTGAAAGTCCATAAGAAGTGCCATTCGCCATAGCGAGCGCTTCCTCTTCACGATCGAATGGTGCCAAAGTCACAACAGGTCCAAAGATCTCTTCCTGATTGGTGCGGCAGTTCGCCGGTAATCCGGTCACAACCGTCGGCTCTACAAAAAAACCTTTGGCACAGCGGCCGCTAACGGTAACGCGCTTGCCGCCTGTCAGGATTGTGCCTCCCTCCTTCGTGGCCAGGTCAATGTAAGAAAGCACCTTGTTCATGTGCGCTTCAGAAACGAGTGCGCCGATCCGGGTCGCTTCATTCAATGGATCTCCGATAACAAGCTCTTTCGTTTTGGCAACAAACGCTTTGACAAACTTTTCGTACAGCGGCCGTTCGATAAGTATTCGTGAACCGCAAAGACAGATTTCTCCCTGGTTGGTAAACGACGAACTGATGGACGTTGCCACGGCCTGATCAAAATCAGCATCAGCAAAAATGATATTGGGGTTCTTGCCGCCCAGCTCAAGCGACAACTTTTTAAGCATGGGCCCTGCCGTGGTGGTGATCTTTTTTCCAGTAACCGTTCCTCCTGTAAATGAGATCGCGGGAATACCCGGATGATCAATAATGGCCTGACCTACTTTCGGACCAAGTCCGTGAACGACATTCAGGACACCCTGAGGCAGGCCCGCCTCCTGACAAAGCTTGGTAAACAGGTATGCTGTCATTGGCGTGAGTTCCGACGGTTTGGCCACCACGGTGCATCCCGCTGCAAGTGCAGGCGCAATCTTCCAAGTAAAAAGGTAAAGTGGAAGATTCCATGGAGAAATACATCCGGCAACCCCAACCGGTGAACGAAGCGTATAGTTGACGGCCTCCACTCCTGTGGCATGTGCTTCCGCTGAAAAATGCATGGCACCCGTTGCGTAAAACCGAATGTTTGCTCCAGCCCTGAAAATATCCATTGACTTCGCGAGCTTGACCGGTTTACCCTGGTCAATGCTTTCAGCCAAGGCCAAAGCATCGGCATCACGATCAATGAGGTCTGCGATACGGGCAAGCACAGCAAACCTCTTGTCGGGTAAAAGTGATGACCAGCCCTCAAAGGCCCGGGTGGCTGCTTCAACAGCAAGTTGTACGTCATCTCCGTCTGAATCCGGAATCAGGCTATAAACTTCACCTATGGAGGGATTGATGTTGTCGAGGTATTTGCCTGCGACGGGGGCCCTAAATTGACCATCAATATAGTTTGCGATTTTCTCCATACCTACAGACTGCCTGTTCTTCCCCCGTCAACCGGCAAATTGATTCCGTTGATGTAAGCTGCTGCCGGTGAAGCAAGGAAGGCTACCGCAGCGGCCACCTCTGCCGGTGTTGAAATCCTGCCAGCTGGTATTTCACTGATCATTTCTTGTGTCACCTGATCCTGAGTCTTCTTTTGTTTGACCGACCGGTCGCGGATGATCGCCTCGAGGCGCCCTGTCATTGATGCGCCAGGAAGAACATTATTGACGGTAATCCCAAAAGGCCCTAGTTCCGTTGCCAGGGTCTTTGACCAATTGGCAACGGCACCACGAATGGTGTTCGACACTCCAAGTCCCCGGATAGGAATCTTGACAGATGTTGAAATGATGTTGATGATTCTTCCGAATCGTTCCTTTTTCATTCCGGGTACAAGCGCCTGAACGAGCACCTGGTTACACATGAGGTGATTGGAGAAAGCTTTAGAGAATTCATCAAGCGTAGCAGCAAGAGCAGGACCGGCCGGCGGGCCGCCCGTATTATTAACCAGAACATGAACGACATGGGTAGTCAGGTACTTCTCCAGCGATGATTCAAGCCGGTTGGGAAAATTAAAATCGGCTACCAAGTTATCATGTTCCTGTCCCTTCTCTTGTGCCAGTTCTTTCAAAACCAATTTCAACTTCGCCTTGTCCCGTGCTACGAGGGTGACGGATGCTCCGAGTGCAGCCAGTTCGATAGCTGATGCCTTTCCAATACCTTGCGTGCTGCCGCAAACAAGGGCTCGTTTACCTTTCAGACTCAATTCCATGGTGATAAAGATAGAGCGAAAAGTTTTAGATTTACATACCTAATCACATTCCGCCATGCCTGTCAGAAAACCATTCAACCTTACACAGTGGATCAAGGATAACCGCCATTTACTCAAGCCTCCGGTGGCCAACAAGAATCTCTATGCTGACGCCGGCGATTACATTGTCATGATTGTTGCCGGACCC